>NZ_JACGFN010000003.1:300000-432914 GCF_016950255.1 Pectobacterium brasiliense
TGTAGACGATGGACGTGGTCAGGCGGGGAAATAATACGGCCTGCGACGATCTCGTGCAGGCCGTTAGGTACAAATTTACAGATGTTACCTCTACAGCGTAACGACACCGATAACGGTAACCACGGTCAGGATTGCCGCCAGGCCGTAGAACACCCATTTTCCGGCAGGAACGTGGATTTTCAGGTCATGCATCGCGTGGTGGATACGGTGCAGGCCACACCAGAGCGGCAGTACAATCATCAACAGTAAAAAGACACGGCCGATAAAGCTCTGGCTGAACGCGGCGATGCGCTCATAGGTTAACGCATCTGGGAACAAGCCCAGAGGCAGCATCACGCCGATCAGCAGAATGATCACCGGAGCAAAGAACGCGCTCCACATCCCACCAGCGCCGAACAGGCCCCAGAAAGGCGGTTCGTCAGAACGTTTTGGCGTTGGGTTAATCACATTATTTCTCCTGTTCAGAATAGTAAGGCGATCGCCAGAACGGCTACGGTTACCACCACGGTGACAGCCCAAAGCCCTTTAATGATCGGCTCTGGCCCCATTTTTTCATCTTTAATCACGATGATGCTGGCCTTCGGTGCCAGTTCAAACCAGGTTTTGGTATGCAGCGCAGCAGCGAGCAGAGCAATGATATTGATCAGCAGCACCAGCGGGTTTTGCAGGAAGCTGACGAAGTTTGCCCAGCCTTCCGGCCCGTTTTTCAGCGCGAAAACGCCAAACATCAGCACGATGCTGAACCAAACGGCAGGGACGGCAGTCCCTTCACGCAACATATAAAAGCGGTAGAACCCCAGCTTTTTCCACCAGGTCGGCGACATACCGCGAACATACGCTTTACGTTTAGATGTCATCATTGTCCCTCCCTTATTGTGGTTTCAGCATGGCGATCATGAAGTCTTTCGCGCTTTCGACTTTGCCTTGCTGGATGGCAGCGGCAGGATCGACGTGCTTCGGACACACTTCTGAGCAGTAGCCCACAAACGTACAGGTCCAGACTCCGTTATTTCCGTTCAACTGCGCCATACGCTCTTTCTTGCCGTGATCGCGGTTGTCCAGGTTATAACGGTGCGCCAGCGTAATTGCCGCCGGACCGATGAACTCAGGGTTCAGGCCGAACTGTGGGCATGCCGCATAGCACAGGCCACAGTTAATGCAGCCGGAGAACTGGTGATACTTCGCCATTTGCGCCGGAGTCTGCTTGTTTGGGCCGTCAGCAGGTTTACGATCGTTGCCGATGATGTACGGCTTGATGGCTTCCAGACTCTCGATAAAGTGGGTCATATCGACCACTAAATCGCGCTCGATGGGGAAGTTGCCCAGCGCTTCGACCTTCAGACCGTTCGTGTATTCACGCAGAAAGGTTTTACAGGCCAGTTTAGGGACGTTATTCACCATCATGCCGCAGGAGCCACAGATCGCCATACGGCAGGACCAGCGGTAGGAGAGGTCCGGTGCCAGGTTATCTTTGATATAACCCAGCGCATCCAGTAGGGACGTCTGCGTGTTGTACGGGACATCGAACGTCTCAAAATACGGTTCGCTGTCCTGTTCAGGGTTATAGCGCATGACTTCCATTTTCAGGGTTTTGATCATCTCAGCCATTCGCCTGCTCCTTCTTGCTGCCTTCCTGCGTATCACCTTCTGCACCGTATACGCGTTTGGCCGGTGGAAGTTTGGTAATCTTCACATCGCTATACTCCAGACGAGGTGCGCCTTCTGGGTTATAGAACGCCAGCGTATGCTTCAGGAAGTTAACGTCATCACGTTCGGTGCAACCGTCATCCAGACGCTGGTGGGCACCTCGAGATTCTTTACGGTTGATTGCCGAGTGCGCCATACATTCCGCAACATCCAGGCTATGGCCCAGCTCAACGGTGTACAGCAGGTCGGTATTGAATACGCTGGAGCGGTCGGTGATTTTCACGCGTTTGAAGCGTTCTTTCAGCTCTGCCATCTTATCGACGGTTTTCTGCATCAGATCGGTGGTGCGGTAAATGCCGCAGCCTTCTTCCATCGACATGCCCATTTCGTCGCGGATTTTCGCCCAGCTTTCGGTACCTTCCTGATTCATCAGGTCATGCAGACGCTGTTCGATGTCGCGGGTTTGTGCATCCAGCGCCGTGCCGTTGGCCGGTGCCGCCGCCTGTGCGCGCTGTACGGCGTGTTCGCCCGCAACGCGACCGAAGACCACCAGTTCGGCCAGCGAGTTGGAACCGAGACGGTTCGCACCGTGCAGACCAACCGAGGAACATTCGCCGACGGCGAACAGACCCTTGATGCGGGTTTCGCAGTTTTGATCGGTTTCAATGCCGCCCATCGTGTAGTGCGCGGTAGGACGGATAGGAATCGGCTCTTTCACCGGATCGACACCGACATAGGCTTTTGCCAGTTCGCAGATGAACGGCAGACGTTCCTGAAGTTTCTTCTCGCCGAGGTGGCGCAGATCGAGGTAAACCACATCGCCCAACGGCGTTGAGACGGTGCGGCCTGCGCGCCATTCGTGCCAGAACGCCTGCGAGACTTTATCGCGCGGCCCCAGCTCCATGTATTTGTTTTTCGGCTCGCCAAGCGGCGTTTCCGGGCCCATGCCGTAGTCTTGCAGGTAACGGTAGCCGTCTTTGTTGACCATGATGCCGCCTTCGCCGCGACAGCCTTCGGTCATCAGGATACCGGAGCCGGGCAAGCCGGTCGGGTGATATTGAACGAATTCCATATCACGCAGCGGGACGCCGTGGCGGAACGCCATGCCCATGCCGTCACCTGTGACGATGCCGCCGTTGGTGTTGTAACGGTACACGCGGCCTGCGCCACCTGTCGCCAGCACCACGGCGTTAGCACGGATCTGAATCAGCGAACCTTCCATCATATTGATGGCAACAAGACCGCGCGCTTGTCCGTCATCGACCAGAACATCGAGGACAAAGTGCTCGTCGAAGCGTTGAATTTGCGGATATTTAAGGGAAGTTTGGAACAGGGTATGCAGCATGTGGAAGCCGGTTTTATCGGCGGCAAACCAGGTGCGTTCGATCTTCATTCCGCCAAAGCGGCGAACGTTGACAGAACCATCCGGTTTACGGCTCCAGGGGCAGCCCCACTGTTCCAGTTGAATCATCTCTTCCGGGCAGTGTTTGACGAAGTGCTCAACCACGTCTTGTTCACACAGCCAGTCGCCACCCGATACGGTGTCGTTGAAGTGATAATCGAAGCTATCGTGTTCCTGAGTCACTGCTGCTGACCCACCTTCTGCCGCCACGGTATGGCTACGCATTGGGTAGACTTTTGAGATCAGCGCAATTTTCAGTTGAGGGTTGGCTTCTGCGGCAGCAATTGCCGCTCGTAGGCCAGCTCCCCCGGCCCCGATAATGGCCAAATCGGCATTAAAGGTTTGCAATGCATTCCTCCAGTTACTTAAGTTAATTAAGTTAAAATAAAAAAATAATATCTATTCGTTTCTGTCTTTATATCCGAGCTTAATATCAAACCCGCTGAAAATTATGTGATAGATGTATAAAGAATAGATAAACCTATAATTTTTGTGTGGGAATGATTATACCGAATTATGGGTAGATGAAATTTGATGTGATCCTGCATTTTGTGGTTTTTTCAGCAGGCTGCGTATTTATTGATAAAAACGTGATCGAAAGGCTTATTTAGCGGGAAATGATGCTTTTATTTCTTTAATAACCCTTTTGAGGTGGATATAAGAAAATGATCCACTGGATATAATTTACGGCGACTATCCTGATTGCTCCCTCTTGGAGGGTAGAGCATGTATTGCTGAAAAGCGAGTCTGGCCTTTTTTCCGCTGGAAATTTGGGCTGATGCGGGTAGACTGCACCCCCTGTTTGACTTTGGAGTAAGAACCATGAGCGAGACGACAAGTTGGCAACCTAGTGCTTCTGTCGCTAATTTGTTGAAACGAGCGTCGATCATTGCTGCTGTCCGACGTTTCTTCACCGATCGTGGTGTACTGGAGGTCGAAACGCCCGCGATGAGCCAGGCGACGGTAACGGATATTTTCTTATACCCGTTCCAGACCCGCTTCGTTGGCCCCGGTGCTGCGGACGGCATGACGCTGTATTTGATGACCAGCCCGGAATACCACATGAAGCGGCTGCTGGCCGCCGGTAGCGGACCGATCTTTCAGCTGTGTCGTAGTTTCCGCAATGAAGAATCAGGCCGACACCACAATCCAGAATTCACTATGCTGGAATGGTATCGCCCTCACTATGATATGTACCGCCTGATGAATGAGGTCGATGACCTGTTGCAGCAGGTACTGGATTGTGAAAGCGCCGAAATGCTCTCCTATCAGCAGGCGTTTTTACGCCATCTGGAGATCGACCCTCTGTCTGTTGATAAAGCGCAACTGCGCGAAGCAGCAGAAAAACTCGGGCTGGGCGATATCGCCTGCCGTGAAGACGATCGCGATTCGCTGGTGCAGATGCTGTTCACCTTTGGCGTTGAACCGCATATCGGACGCGACAAACCGGCGTTTGTCTATCATTTCCCGGCAACGCAGGCTTCACTGGCCGAGATCAGTTCGGAAGACCATCGTGTCGCCGAACGTTTTGAAGTCTATTTCAAGGGGGTCGAGCTGGCGAACGGCTTCCGCGAATTGACCGATGCTGATGAGCAACGTCAGCGCTTCGAGCAGGATAACCGCAAGCGTGCCGCACGGGATTTGCCACAGCAGCCGATTGATGAAAACCTGCTGGCGGCGCTGAAACACGGTCTGCCGGAATGTGCCGGTGTGGCGTTAGGTGTGGATCGTTTGATCATGCTGGCACTGAATGCCGAAAGGCTGAGTGATGTGATCGCGTTTTCCGTCGATCGCGCGTAATCCGTTTGAAGTAGGGCGGAGCCACATCTGGCCGCCGCCCGTTTTCCCTTCTTATAAGCTGCCCGGCGTCCGCTGCCGTGGCGTCAGCGTTTTTCCACTGCGCGACAGATTGTCCATTTTCACCTGGAACGGTGGGAAAGGAAGCTCCAGATTGTGTTTGCGGTAGTTTTCCAGAATCAGCTGATGCAGTTCGTGGCGCAACGGCATACGGTGCCCCATTTCGGCGGCAAAAATACGCAGTTCGAAAATCTGAAGGCCCTGTTGCAGGTCGACAAGAAAGACTTCCGGTTCCGGCGTATCCAGAATCAGCGAGCAACGTTTTACCGCATCCATCAGCAGTTCAGTCACTTCCTGGCTGTTCGCATTTGCTGGTGCTGGAACCGTCATCACAACACGCGTGACCGAATCCGACAGCGACCAGTTGATGAACTGCTCGGTGATAAAGGCCTTGTTCGGCACGATGATCTCTTTGCGATCCCAGTCTGAAATCGTGGTGGCGCGGGTATTAATGCGCATGACACTGCCCGTGAGATCGCGGATTGTGACGGTATCGCCAATACGCATGGGTTTTTCAAACAGAATGATCAGACCGGAAATAAAGTTGGCGAAGATTTCCTGCATGCCGAATCCCAATCCCAGGCCGAGAGCGGCGACGAGCCATTGTAGTTTCGACCATTCGATCCCGATAAGCGAGAAGCCCATCATGCAGCCAATTAACATCAGAATATACTTACTGATCGTGGTAATGGCGTAGCCGCTGCCCGGTGACAGATCCAGATGTTGCAGGATCGCCAGTTCCAGCAGTGCGGGAAGATTGCGTACCAGCTGCGCAGTAATAATGAAGATCAGAATCGCGATCAATACCGATCCCAGCGTAATTGCCTGTACGCTCTCTACGCCTTTAACCGTGCTGGAGACATCCCATAGGCTGATGTTTTCCAGAAAGGCGAAGGCCGAATGAATCTCCGACCACAGCGCGATCACAGAAACCAAGGCGATTAGCGTCAGGATGGAGCGCACCAACTGCAAGGATTTAGCGCTGATGGCGTCCAGATCGACGACGGGTTCTTCCACCGCTTCCGAGCTGCTTTCATGGGACGACGCAGACGGCGAGTCTTCTTCACCTTTGGCACGCTGCGCCAGAATTTCCGAACGTCGCTGTTTGGCGCGGTCGAAGGCGATGCGACGGCGCTGAATCAGCATCCAACGGCGAATAATGTGGTAAACCACCAGCAGGAAGAACCAGATAGAGACGGAGGTTTCCAGACGGGCTAACAGCGCCTGTGCGGTCGCCAGATAACCGATGCAGGAGGCCAGCGCGGCAACAAGCGGCATGGCGATCAGGATGTTCCACATCGCCCGGTTAACGGAGTTTTCACCCGAGCCTTCTTTATCCAGATACAGCGGGATGCCCGCGCGCTTTAATCCGGTCGTGACCAGACTCAGCGCCATACAGAGCAGGATGAAGCAGAGCCGTCCCAACGTGCTGGAAAACTCGCGATCGTTGAGCTTATCGAACGTAATCAGCGCCATAATCAGCGGCACGATAAAGGCAATGGAGAGACGATAGTAGCGCATCGCTCTGGCTACGCGCTCCGGCGACCAGCGGAAGTGGACAATGAACAGTCCCTGCGGATGCGAGAATGAGGCGCTGATCATCACCAGCCACATCAACGGCACGGTGGCAGTCACGCTGTCGCCGATAGCGACGGCAATCGGGTAAGGCCAGGCGTTTTGCAGCCCGTATCCCAGCGCGGCCCAGAGCACCGGCAGCGGCAGGGCGGTAAGGATAGACCAGAATACGGTACGCAGCGTCAGCATAAAGTGATCGAGCGTGACCTTGCCGACGCGGCTGCTGGCACGTTCCATAAACGCATGATAGTGACGACGCGAGCTGATACTAAAGCCAACCAGCAGCAGTGCGCCCAGCAGCGGTAGCACGGTTTCCTGACTGGTCACCATCATCACCAGCGCGCTACCCAACTGCGTCAGCGTGTCTAATGACAGCAGGCGCGTCAGATCCTGTACCAGTTTGAGCGGATAGGCGAACGTCACGGGGTCAACATCCGCCACCCAGAACAGATCGCGATGGGCTGCTTCCCGAGTTTCGGTTAGCGCATCCGCCAACTGGTTATTGGCGACTTTAAGCTTGGTCAGTTCGAGTATCTGTGAATCGCAGCCGGAGATCAGCGAAGTCAGCAGGTCGCGCTGGGTACGCATCTGGTCGGCCAGAATACGTTGCTGTGCACTGGTCAGCGGATCGCCGTTGTCCTGTTTGGCTTTATCAAGATCCTGCGGTTTGTTGATCAGGTCTTCAAAGTGCAGCCGCTGTACGCGCAACTGCGCCATGTCGCTATCCAGCAACTGAGGCTTGGGCATTTCCGGCAGGCGGGCGATCTGTGCCCGTAAGGTTTCACCCAATATCGGTGAAACGCCGAGCCACTGTGCCTGTTCGCGGATGGTGCTCAGCGCCTGACGAACCTGAATGGTGTGTGTGGCAGCCTGACGCTGCTGAGAAGCAATGAGATCCATACGCTGCGCTTGCTGGTTCAACGCGACGGAGAGCTCGCGGTTAACCTGTAGCTGCTTGCTGATGACGCTAGGCAAATCGCCACTTTGTTCAGCGAGCAGCTCTGTGCGTTCTAATGCCTGTTCGGCTTCGCGCTGGCGCATATTGTTGAGTCTGCTGCGTAAATCCTGTTGCAGCAGATCCAGCCTGTCGTGGCGCTTTTTATACAGTTCGACACGTAGCCGGGATAGCTCCTGACGATTGCTGGCTGAAAGCTGTGCCAGCTCCAGTTCGTCCACCCGGCTTTTGCGCAGGGCAGATTCTGCCTGAAGCGCGACGAGCTGCGCTTGCCCCAGCGGGGTAGCTGGCGTACCGAGAGACTGAATACGGCGTTCCGCATCGCTTTGCATGCGGCTGGCTTCAGTTTGCTGCTGCGGAAGCTGGCTCAGTGAATCACCGATTTCACGCAGTCGATCCTGCTCCTGCTGGAGCTGGCGAGCCTGTTCCAGCAGTTGGCTACTGGTTTGCAGTAACTGCTGTTCAAGATCGTTGCTGGAGAGACTGTCTGAAATAGACGACGGTTTGCCGTCTTCGGCATTAAGCTGGCGACGCAGCTCCTGAACCAATTTGGGGAAATCATCAATAACGCGCTGATACTGTGTGGCGCGCTCTAGTGACTCTTTGCGATCTTGCAGGGTATTCAGTGCAGCCTGATATTCCTCAATGATTTTCGCCTGATCGGCTGCACCTTTGTTGGCTTCCGCCTGCTGCAGTTGCTGGCGTAACTGCGCCTCATTGGGCGCAGTGGCAGCCAACGCGGCAGTTGATAATAAACATCCCAAAAGAAAAGTCAGAATCAGACGCACGTTAGCTACCTTTATTACAAACAACACTCTTACAAGTGACTAAAGTTGGACGTTATTTACGGCGCGTCGGGTTTGTGGCCCGTCTGGCCGGATGCATCAACCGCAGGATTTTGTCCCTCAATCTGAGCGGGCTCCGATGCTACCGCGGCAGGCGACAGTGCAGAGTCGTTGGCTTCCAGCTCGGTTCCTTCCGGGAAGACAACAGGCGTTTGCTCATCCTGACGGACTTCGGCAAACGGCTCGCCCATACGCGTCACGCTCATGGTATTCAGGTGAGCAGCAAACTGGAGATTATTGCCTGCGGCAAACAGGTTAATCACGGTTGAGCCCAGCTTGAAGCGACCCATTTCCTCGCCTTTTGCCAGTACGACGGCACCTTCTTCACCCGCCTGCGGGTAAGTCCAACGCTTGATGATGCCTTCACGCGGTGGTGTTACCACGCCTGACCACACGGTTTCGATGCTGCCGACAATGGTCGCACCCACCAGAATCTGTGCCAATGGGCCGAATTCAGTATCAAACAGGCAAATGACGCGTTCATTACGTGCAAACAGATTCGGCACATTATCGGCCGTCAGCAGATTGACGGAGAACAGATCACCCGGCACATAAATCATTTCGCGCAGCACGCCGTCGCACGGCATGTGGAGGCGGTGATAATCACGCGGCGAAAGATAAATTGTGGCAAACAGACCGTCGCGGAACAGATCGGCCATCACATAGTTGCCAGCCAGCAACGCTTCCAGCGTGTAGTCGTGGTTTTTCGCCTGAATTAGTTTGCCGTCAGTAATGGGGCCAAACTGCGACAGCACGCCGTCAGCGGGTTGCACCAGACGGTGCGCATGGGGATCGACAGGGCGAATGCCAGGACGCAGAGGGCGAACGAAAAATTCGTTAAACGTGCGGTAGGAAGCGGTATCCGGCTGCTGCGCTTCCTGCATGTTGACGTTGTATTGGCGGACAAACAGATCGATCACCAGCTTGGTGAGTTTTCCTGCTCGCTTATTTGCTCCCCAGCCCGCTAAGCGGGTCAGCCAGATCTTGGGAAGCCAATACTGTAATTTGATTTTGATATTATCCAGCACTGTGAGCCTCTTGGATTAATAGTGCGCCATAAAATAAGCTGTCTGGGAAACACGCCTGACGTTGCCAGCGGTAGCCCAGAAAGAGAGTTAGCGGATTCGTTAACTCTCAAAGGGGGCGCATTGTAACGATGGTCATGATAAATGTCAGTTATCTGTATCCGAAAAGCCTTTACGCGTTTTTACTTGCGCCATGCTTTCCAGAATCCGGTGATAGTTATCAAAACGCTCGATGGCAATCTCTCCGCGCGCAAGTGCAGCATTGATCGCGCAGCCTGGATCGTTTTCATGTTTGCAGTCGCGGAACTTACAGGAGCCGATGTATTTACGTAACTCAATGAAACCACTCGTCACCTGTTCAGGCTCCAGGTGCCACAGACCAAATTCGCGCACGCCCGGTGAGTCGATCACGTCGCCGCCGTGCGGGAAGTGGTAAAGCCGGGAGGCGGTGGTGGTGTGTTGCCCCAATCCTGAGTTATCAGACACCTCATTCACCAGAATTCGTTCTTCGTCCAGTGCGAGCAATGCGTTAAGCAGGCTGGATTTCCCGACACCTGACTGTCCGGCGAAAATACTGATACGGTCGGTGAGGGCTTGCTCCAGTTCAGGGATACCCTGTTGGGTATGGCTGGAAACCATCAGCACGCGATAGTCGAGGGCGCGGTAGATATCCATTTGTTTATCAACAAACTGGCGGGATTCGTCATCCAGCAGGTCAATTTTGTTCAGCACGATCAGCGGGTCGATCTCTAGGGTTTCGCAGGCGACCAGATAGCGATCGATAATGTTCAGCGACAGCTCAGGCAAGATTGCCGAAACGATCACGATCTGATCGATATTAGCGGCGATCGGTTTAATGCCATCGTAATAGTCGGGGCGGGTCAGGACGGAATGGCGGGGGTGAACGGCTTCCACGATCCCGCTGATGCCAGCAAGTGATTCATGGCCGGGGCGCCAGACGACGCGGTCGCCCGTGACCAGCGATGAAATGGTCCGACGAATGTTGCAGCGGTGCACCACGCCATCGGTGGCTTCCACATCGGCGTGCATACCGAATCGGCTGATGATAATGCCTTCCTGCGCATCGCCCAGTTGGCTATCTTCCCATTCGACTTTGCTTTCCGTTTTTTTCAGGCGACGCTGGTGGTTTGCGCTAACCCGACGCTGCTGACCTTTCGACAGTTTCTTTTTGCTCACTGAGCCTCACTTAAGACGATTTATCGTTCACGACAGCGGGTTGTCGCTCGCCGCGTTTGAACGGACTATAATACACCCTATTTGATTTTAATTAACTGATACCACCTTGTCGGTATCAGCATTGAGATGGTTACTGGTATCCTTGTATCGACGACAGGGCACAATGCAACAGGAATTCCCACGATGGTAGATGAAAATAACCTGATCTGGATCGATCTTGAGATGACGGGTCTGAACCCGGATCACGATCGCATCATTGAGATCGCAACGCTGGTGACGGATGCAAATTTAAACGTGTTGGCTGAAGGGCCGGTCATGGCGGTGCACCAGTCAGACAGCCAACTGGCACTGATGGATGACTGGAATGTGCGTACGCACGGTGCCAGCGGCCTGACGGATCGCGTCAAAGCCAGCACCACGGATGAACGTGCTGCCGAGTTGGAAACGTTGGCGTTTCTGCAAAAATGGGTACCGGCGGGTAAATCACCGATCTGTGGCAACAGCATTGGCCAGGATCGCCGCTTCCTGTTCCGCTATATGCCAGAGCTGGAAGCCTACTTCCACTACCGCTATCTGGATGTCAGCACGCTCAAAGAACTGGCGCGACGCTGGAAGCCAGAAATCCTGACGGGCTTTAAGAAGCAAGGCACGCATCAGGCGATGGACGACATTCGCGAATCACTGGCGGAATTGGCCTATTACCGTGAGAACTTTCTGCGGCTGTAGTCGTTGAAGCAAAATGGGTAGGACGTGATGTGCCGCGATCTGCTGCTATTTACCTCACAACGCCTGTTTTGTCAGCGTATTGTTTTTTTTATCAGCAGTCAGACAATTTTTCATTTTGGGGGGCTTGCGGTTAAACGGATTTCTCGTATAATGCGCACCCCATACCGATGAAGAATTTCAATTAAAGAACTTCAACGTCACGTAAAGATTTCCCGGGCGGGAATAGCTCAGTTGGTAGAGCACGACCTTGCCAAGGTCGGGGTCGCGAGTTCGAGTCTCGTTTCCCGCTCCAAGTTTTATCACTGTTTGTCACCATACAGGCAGTGCGTAGTAATCAGACATAGCACCTGTTAATGTCTGTCCGATATGCGGGAATAGCTCAGTTGGTAGAGCACGACCTTGCCAAGGTCGGGGTCGCGAGTTCGAGTCTCGTTTCCCGCTCCAATCTTTTAGTTTCTTTCTTCAATCCAGTACCCTTTTCTCTTTTCATGCATCAAACCCGTTAAACGCTTTCTGCTTTCTTATCGCCTAAGAAACCCATGCTGTGCGCGGATTGATGTCTCTGGGCTGTGCCTGCTCATTGATATCGTAGATAAATCATTTTATTAAATACTTAGTCTGATTATATTTATTCTGATGCCTGTTTCTATTTTATTTTTATGTCGGTTTAATTTTGACGCAATATTAAAATTTGACTATGTTTATAACCAGAATGCATTTATAAAAATCACATCGTTTAAAATGAAGAAGATTGTTATTGTTTTTAGTGATTTTTTCTATCCGACCTATCTGGGGAGTATCATTTAAATTTCATGAGGCATTCCGGTTATTTATTTAATAAATAACGGATTGTTATCATGGATCATATGGTTATCCCTACAGATAGATAAAAGAGGATGGAAAAATGAAAGCAATAAATAACACTATTTTACATGTTGTAGCGACGGCGGCTTTAGTGATGAGCGGGTTTGCTCAGGCCGACGACACGGCAAAAGCACATACCGGAAAAGATCAAGTTGAACTCAAACATATTCATGCTGTCCTGCAAAATGGCACGCCCAGCCCGCAGCACGATGCGATGTGTGAGAAACAGTTGAATATGCCTGAATCCAAATACATCGGTATGAAAGTGACAACAGAATATAACATTAATCCCCAGTCAATGATGATGTCGGCAAAATCCATGTTCCCTTCGCCACACAGTACACAACCCATGGAATTAACGGCTGATTTATCCGCTTTGGGTCTCTCTGATAGCTACTCATTTGGTGCATTTAAACCGAGTTCCTTACCCAATGCTTATATTATTTTCTCTGTTGATAAAAAAATGAAAAACCCGGTGAGCACTTTTATGGTTATTAATGAAAGTGAAACTTATAACTGTGTTATTAGCAGTTCAACGCATGGGTTAAGCAAAGAGGCAATGAAAAGCCTTGAAATGAAGAAATAGTCATTTTTTATTTTCTACCGTAGATTGCAGGCCGCCGTCTGCAATCTACGGCTATTTACTTGACCCACGCAGCCATTCAGAGGGTGAACGAATATTGCCGTGCCATATGTACAGAGCAAGTACGGGTTCTTCTTGCGCTCGAGTCGCATGTGTCACACCGCTAGGGTGAAAAATTAACTCATTGGGCTGGCGCGGAAAATAGCCGCTATTCCCCATCGACCACAAACCCGTACCAGCCAGAGGAAGGTAAATCTCCGTCGCGGGATGGCAATGCGCTGGATAATGGGTTTCTGGCGCAATGAGCGTCAGCCCTATTGCTAAATGAGACGATATCCAGAAATCCTCAGGTCCTACAAATTGCGTAAAGGCGATTTTCTCGTCCAGATACGGAAAATCAGGATGAGGGGAATAATCAAAATTCCAACTTAATGCCGGAGCTAATAGCCCGATCATTGAGCATAGCTCTCTGTCTCCCGATGCTTCTCCGATGTTCAACGCTTGTTCAAGATAATCAACCGCAGGCTGCCGTGCGGCGGTACTCGGTCGCGTATTTTTTACTAGTCGAAAAGGCCAGCCATTGATGATGGGGATGAGATCGCCACGTAAATGTTGTTCTACAGGTATCGAGACTAACCGTTTGTGGATCGTGAAAAGTAAGTGTTCGAGAATATTGTCACTGCTGATCATTATGTTCGCCCCATAAAAGATTCACCGTGCCATCAAGCTCGGTAAGAAAAGATTCAATACCAGAGGAAAAAGGCGTACCGTGAATCAGCACCAGCGCAGGGCCTTGCCCCATGCATCCCCAGGCGACAGGCTGGCCTTCGAAAATAAAATTATGTTTTAGCTCAAGCATGTTATCATCATATTCAATATTAGCTATATGACTATATAATACGAAAGATGAGTATGAGATCAACCCAGATTAAGGCATTAGCCAGTGAACCGCGATTGGAAATACTCCGGTTACTGAAGCATCCGCAGCAACATTTCAGTGGGCAGACGTCAGCCGATCCACAGGAATTTGGTGTGTGTATTACGCTGATCGCTGATGCATTGCATATCGCCCAGCCAACGGCCAGTCGGCATGTTGATCTGCTGCGGCAGGCGGGTTTCATCACGATAAAACGCTACCAGAAATGGACGTATTGCCAGAGAAATGAGGCGGCTTTAGCGGACTACATTCAGTGGTTGACGGGTGAATTGTGTGGGAAAACTGAGAGCTGATACTTGGGGCCTACTGGGTGGCGCCCTGCGTGTCATCGGGCGTTTCCTCGTGGCAACATTACAAGTGTCGAACATCATGTTACCTGTTTGTATACGGATGTAGTGATATCATCTCTGTTCAGGTGGCGAAATTCAGTGTGCCACGACAGGTCCGCGTTACAGGTAAATAATTATTTTGAGTGCAAATCGAATCCCAACCCCGTCTCTCCCTGTGTTAAAGCTCCTCGCACTTGCGACAGCCGCGTTTCTGACCTTACTGACTGAGATCATGCCGGCAGGGCTCCTCAGTGCGATCGCGACGGGACTTGAGGTTTCTGAAAGTCTGGCCGGCCAGTTCATCACTGCGTTTGCTCTGGGAGCGCTGTTATCTGCGATTCCTGCTACGGCGCTAACGCGAGGCATGCGACGCAAGCCCTTGCTGCTCATCGCGATTAGCGGATTTGCCGTCGTGAATGCGGTGACTGCCTTTTCAGACAACTACGTTTTATCATTGGCCGCCCGCTTTGTTGCCGGTCTGTTCGGTGGCGTGGTCTGGTCGATGCTCGCCGGGTACGCCTCCCGTATGGTTCCCAGATGGTTACTCGGGCGTGCCATTGCCATTGTCGGTGCGGGCTCTACGGCGGCGCTGGTTCTTGGCGTACCGATTGGCGGCCTTCTCGGGTCAGTCATCGGCTGGCAGGGCGCATTTGGGCTCGTGTCGGTTATCGCGGTGCTCCTTGTCGTTTGGATCGCGTTTTTTGCTCCCGATTTTCCAGGTGAATCGGCGGATAAGCGATTATCGCTGCCTCAGGTTGCCGCCAAGCGTGGCGTCGGAGCGACGCTGGCGCTGATCCTCACCTACATCGTCACGCACAATATTCTGTATATTTACATCGAGCCTTTCCTCGTGGCTTCCGCCATGGGGGACTGGCTCAACGGTGTGTTGTTCATTTTCGGGGCGGGTGCGGTTTTTGGCCTCGTACTCTCAGGCATTATCGTCGATGGAAATCTCAAGCGTCTCGGTCCTGCCGAGGTATTCTTATTCGCTGCGGCGACGCTCCTTCTGGGCCTTTGGTCCGATGTACAGGTCATTCTGATTCTGGCAGTCTTTATGTGGGGCATCTCTTTCGGGGGATTCTCCGTCGTCACGCAAACGGCAATGACTCACCTTTCTTCTGACGCCGTGGACGTCGCACAGTCGATGTCTACCACATCGTGGAACACCGCGGTGGCCTCAGGGGGCGTCATCGGAGGATTGCTTCTCAGCAGCGCAGGCCCGGGCGCGTTTCCGTGGGTGATGATTGGGCTATTGACGCTATCATTCCTCGTCGTACTTCTGGGGGTTAACCGCGCGCTAGCGGCTGCTAAGCCAGCGCAGTCCGTCTCCGTCAGAAGTGATTCCTTGATGCAGAGTAACCAACATTTATGAAATACCGCCATTTCCTGTTTGACCTTGACGACACGCTGCTGGACTTCAAAGCCTCTGAGCGTCTTTCATTTGCGCGTACGCTGACGAGCCTTGGCGTCGATATTGAAAATACGACCCTGTTCGCAGACTATCAGCGCGAGAATTCCCAGCTATGGAGCGAATTTGAGAAGGGAGAAATCACCAAAGATCTCCTGAAAGTCGAACGATTTCGGCGCACTTTTTCCCTTAACGGAATCGATATCGATCCCCACAAAGCGAGCAATCTCTATCTGGAATGCCTGCCTGAGACCGTGGTGCTGGTGGATGGGGCTGTTCAGATCTGTGAAACACTGGCCGAGATCGGTGAGGTTGGCATTATTACCAACGGCATCGAGTATGTGCAGGCGCAGCGAGTGGCGAACTCGGGTCTGGCGGATTGGCTCTCGTTTGTCGCTACCTCTGAGGCTTGCGGCTTTGCCAAGCCGGATGCGCGCTTCTTCGAGTTCTCCGCCAGCAAGTTCCGCTCTTTCAAAAAAGCCGAGGCAATTATCGTGGGCGACAGGCTCGATGCCGATATTCTTGGGGCGAACCTGTACGGCATAGACAGCTGCTGGTTCAACGCAGGCGGAGCCGCCAACGATTTGGACATCGCGCCAACCTACGAAGCCGCAACACTCCAGGATGTCTTCACGCAGCTCAGCGCCAAGTCTTAAGCCAATATAAAACCGCATCGACGACAATCACCATGGTTAAATCGCGGTGGATTGTCGTCGTTCTCTGGTTGTCAGTTTCCTGAATAAGAAAACTGTTCAAGATAAAAGGAGCGTCTGAGACGAGTTACTTAATAAGCTTTAAGTCGGCTTTTCTGTGACGCTTTTGATCATCATAGAAATTTTCATGTGAACCGAGGCTCAATAAGTATATTTCAAGTTTAGCGTCAACCCAGCTATAACTCAGGAGATATTGCTGGTTACTCATATAAAATTTATGTACCCAAAGATAATTCAGGTCACCCTTTTTGCGCTCCCCAATCTCAGGTTCGTCAATGATGATTTCAATCTGTTCATCGACGGTTTTCTGTTCTTGTTCTGTCAGAGAGGCAAATTTTTTCTCAAAACGGCGTGACTGATATATCTCAAGATTTTTCCCGGTCTCTTCTGCGCACATATTTTGTCATTCTTCCATTGTCGATTTCTGATTTCGCCAGCAGGATTTCGTTGATGAAGGAAAAAGGTAATTCAGGGTTATCCTCAGCAATACGGCCAATTTTAGCCCAGTACTCTATTTGCTTTGGCACGCTTCGGCTCATTGCTTCTGCATGCACTTTCACCTCTTCAACAAAATCGTCATCCAGGCGGATGCTTGTTGCCATATTTTTGTACCCCATAATGTAGTCACCACAGCCTTTTAGTGGTGGTTTCAATGATACGTCACCTTTCGACGCACTACGGATTTTAGTTTGCGACAAATTGTCGCAATGCGCAATCTATTTTCTTGCGACAGCCCGCAACATAGTCATGTCTTGTCTCTGCGACCATTTTCATGAAATGCTCATTCTCAGTAGTCGCAGACCAGAAATACGCGGTCGAAGCGCAGGGCGGCAAGATCGGTACGATGAATAATGAAATTCAGCATGCCGTCATCCCACTGAAATTGTCCGTCCAGACAGACCTGAAACAGCACCAGCCAGTCTTGTGCTTCTCCCCCCAATTTCTGTGCTGCCTGCAACTCTGGCAATTCATGCTGGCTGAAGCCACAGCCGTTGACTCGGGCAATGCCGCGATATTCAGGCAGTGGAGCATCAAGCGGAAAACCCGATGGCAGCATGTCGTTGTTGATCATCCAGGCTAGCTGTTCTTCCGTCGCTTTGCTGTCAGGCAGCAGATTGAATGCGCCCAGTTGCCGTAACTGCCAGGCGTAATATTGTGCAAAGCCAAGGCGGGACAGTGCATCGTCGTATGTATCATCGTCCAGCTCTGCCTGCTGCCCTAGACTCAGGCGCGAGCAGAGTATGGATCCAATATGAGGGTTTTGGCGCAATGCGTAAAAGCTGGGGACGGCGACGCTGGTTCTCGGATGTAGTTGAAAAGCGGGCTTTTGCCCGAGCGTCTTCTCATCATTGAAGGCCTGGTCGGCAAAGCGCATGCCGCTGCACAGACTTGTTGCATCCTGCACATAAATCACCTTCCCTCGGGTTGTTACAGGGCTGCTTCCACATTCCAGAAAGAAGAATAGGGTTCCCTCGCGCGGCAGATAGTCCTGTAATGGAGCCAAATCGCGGCAGTCTATCTGCGCAATAAATTCCAGCGGTACACGGTAAGTTTGTGTGGTGTCATCCCAGGGGAAGATACAAATATCTTTTCCATCTTCACTTTCTTCCCTGCACTCCTCGTATTCGAGCAGAATGTCTTCTGCGACGCTGACACTCGGGTAGGGGATATCGACAGGTAAATCTGGCAGTCCACCGAGTCGGTGGTTGCCCAGCGCTGTCTGATCGTCCTCTGCGCCATGATAGAAATCGACGCTGCTGCGTAAAGTACCAGCCACTGCATGGGCTATGGGGGTGATGGTATCCGCTGAGAGCAGTGCATCCACAAGGTGCCGCCGTAATGGAGAATGCTCCGCCAGCAGTGGGTGCAAGGCTGGATCTATGGGCATAGGGGTAAAGGTTGGCGGCTCGGTTGTCTTTTCCTGCTGTATTTCTGCTTTGCTTTCCTGAATGGCGCTGGCCTCCGCGTCTTCTTCCTCTAATGCTTTTTGATGGCGGCTCAATGCCATCTCTGGGGTTGTGGTAACAATCCGCAGGCTGCGCAGCGCGGTTTCTATGGTTTTGAAATGTTCTTGTCGCCGTTCCTGCGGGCAGTATCCCCCAGCGAAAAGGCAAACCGTATCCGTTAAGCGGATAAACGCGAACAGGTAGGCGAAGCCGTAAATCCCTTCAGCCGTCATTAACAATGCGCTGTCGTTTTCGAGGGTTAACGTCTTTTCCTCAAGCCAGGTGAGTTTGCCATAGCTCTTAGCGCAGAAAGCACGATATCGCTCTACTTGCCCCGTTTCTACTTTATGCAGCAGTTCCCTACTCACCGGATAAATGTTTAGCGCAACGATGCCGTCGTCGGTGGCGTACTGGCCGAGTGCCCCTTGTCCTATCTGCTCAATGGACGTGAAAGTTGAGGGGAAATCTATAGATAAAACATCCGTGTGCATGATTGGCATAACGATCCCTAACGTAGAAAAGATATCGCCTTTGATGGGGTTTTTATGATGCCACATTTGTCTACCTCAGCAAGGCGGCAATGTGCTGACTGCTTGTCACTCTGCATCACTCATAATGCATTTTTGTAACGTATTGCTTTTTTTTGGTGCGCTAACGCAGCCGGATCGGCGTGTTTGCTGGGGTTTTATGGTGCTAATAAACATGGCACGGCCTGTGCTTAGTCTTACATACCATCTTGTGTACAAGATGGGGCGACTCAGGTAATTGACCTGATCGGTTTTTCAGGCTGGTGGTTATCGGCTGTTGTTAGCTCACCGTTGAAGGGGGAATACAATGAAAAATAACAATGACAAGATCGATCGTAAACGCAGGCAGTTGATGAAGTGGTCAGCGGTTAGCGCAGGGGCGCTGACGCTAAGTAGCTTGCTGCCGGGAATGGCTTTGGCTGCCGAAGGGGAAGAAATTCGCATTGGTTACTGGCCGATTGTGGGTGGCTTGCCTTTATATGTGGGCGTTGAGCGGGGCTTTTTCAAAGAGGAAGGGTTGAATGTGCGAGCAGTGAAGTTCGCTAGCCCGCAACAGATTGTCGAGGGGATGATCACGGGCCGTATACACGGATGCGCCAACGGTACGGCCACCGGTGCGCTGGGATTAGGGGCGATTACCTCACCCGGTCTGTTCAAGATCATCTGCTCGAACCCGTCGAATCATCAGATGGTATTGGATGAATTTCTGGTGCCGTTAAACAGCGACGTAAAAAGCATCGCGGAGCTAAAAGGCAAGCGCATCGCCTGTGGGCCGGGTATTCAGAATGTGGTGATGACCAAAATCATTCTGGAGAAAAATGGCTTTACGGCGGATGAGCTGCGCGTGACGGAATTGCCCGTCGGGCAACATGTGGCTGCGCTTGCGGCTGGTCAGATTGATGGTGTTTATACGCTGGAACCTACGGGAACCATCGGGCGGCTGAAAGGGCTGTCGCGTACCCTGGAAACCGGTGTGATCTCGCGTTATGTGCTCGATAACCCCGATGCGCCGTGGTTTGGCGGTGCGGCGGCGTTAAATAGCGGTTTTATCGAAAGCCGTGCGGCGGATGCAAAACGCTTCACGCAGGCCTATGCCAAATCGGTGCAGTTTATTCAGCAGAACCCAGAAGCCGCTCGCGATCACATCACTGGTTACACCAGCATTGAGGCCGAATTGAGTAAAGAAGTGCCGCTGCCGGGGTTTGTCATGTACGACGAGCTAAAAGGCGACAATCTGGCGTGGTTCCAGAAGTTCTATGACGTGTTCACCGAAAGAAAAATTTTCCGGCAGCCGGTGGATGTCAGCAGCCTGATTTATCAGCCTTAAGGGAGGTGCTCGATTATGCGCCAGCATTGGACGTCTAAATTATTACCCGCTGTCGGCCCGATTCTGCTGTTTCTCTTTTGGCAGTTGGCCGTCAGCGCGAAATGGCTGAACCCTATTTTATTGCCATCGCCCGTCGAAACGCTGGGCTATATGTTCCAGTCTTTCGCGGATGCGGGCATGCGTACCGATATCGGTGCGACGCTATACCGTACGCTGGTGGCGTTTGGTTTTGCTGCACTGATTGGCGTGCCGCTCGGCATCATTTTAGGTAGCAACGAAAAGATCTACCGCAGTCTGGAGTTCTTGATCGACTTCTTTCGTTCTACGCCATCATCGGCGCTGATTCCGTTATTTTTGCTGATTTTCGGGATAACCGATGCGAATAAGATTGCCATTTCGGCTTTTGCCGCCGTGCTGGTGATTCTGTTCAACAGCGCCTATGGCGTGATGAATGCAAAGAAAACCCGTCTGATGGCGGCGCAGGTCATGGGGATTTCCCGCTGGCATATTTTTAAAGACATCATGCTATTGGAAAGTCTGGCGCAAACCTTTGTCGGCCTGCGCACGGGTGTGTCGATGGCGTTGGTGATCGTCATTGTCGCGGAGATGTTTATTGGCTCGGAAACGGGGCTGGGGCACCGCATCATTGATGCCCAGCAGGTGTTCAATATTCGCGATATGTACGCCTCGATTCTGATTACGGGCGCACTGGGATATCTGCTTAACGTCCTGTTTTTAGTGGTAGAGAAACGAATTGTTCACTGGAGTGGCAAAGCATGATGACATCTCATACAGCACAAGTGGAAAAACTGGATACCGCTTTCCCGCCTTATCCAGCACCGAACACCCACGTTACCATTCGCGGCTTGAACAAGTCGTTTGCGGGTCAGCCGCTCTATACCGACCTGAATCTGGATTTACCGCGTGGCAAAATCGTGTCTATTTTCGGGCCGAATGGCTGTGGTAAATCGACGCTGATGAACATGATTGCCGGGCTGATTCCCGTCGATAGCGGCGATATCCTGTTTGATGGCAAAACGCTGTCAGAAACCAGAATCGGCTATGTGTTTCAAAACTATCGTGATGCGCTTTTCCCCTGGATGAGCGCGTGGAAGAATATTGCTTACCCGCTGGTGCGCAGCGGCATGCGCAAGCAAGATGTTCAGGCACGGATGGATGAATTGATCGCGATGTTTGATATTCGCTTCGATCTTCAGCGTTATCCGTATGAGCTTTCAGGTGGACAGCAGCAGACGGTATGTATCATGCGGGCGTTGGCGACGGGACCAGAGGTGATGTTTTTGGATGAGCCATTCTCCGCGCTGGATTTTGAAATGACGCTGTTCATCCGTGACAAGCTGCAAGAAGTTCAGGTGGCGACCGGCGTGACGATGGTCATCGTGTCACATGATTTGGAAGATGCGGTATTTCTGGCGGACGAAATTCTGCTGCTGACGCGCCGGCCAACGACGGTGTCGGAGATTGTTCCGTTCAATTTAGCACGCCCACGCGGTGCGGAGGCGATGAGCGATCCTGAGTTTATCCGCGTCAAGGCACACACGCTGGAGGTGTTCAAACGCGAAATGGCTGCATAAGTCGCCCATCTGGCGTATCTATTTCTGGCTCACCCAGCCGTAGCGGTCTGGGTGAGCCAGATTTCAACATTCACTCTTCACCCAGCGAGCGCGATACGCGTTCTTTTCTTAATACGCCCTGTATACCGACAAACAGCACGCCGGTTAGCAGCAAGATGGCGATGAGGCCGTCGTAGCCGTAAAACGTGATGGCGGCACCAGAGAATAGCGGCCCGCTAATACTGCCAGCCGACCACACCAGCCCCAGAAGTGAATTCATCACAATCAGCCGCTGACCGGCAAATTTCTGACCTGCCCGAACCAGAGACAGCGTGTAAAGCCCGCCTGCCGCGGCACCCAGTACGATACAGACGGGAACCAAAAGTGAAGGGGAGGAGAACGAGAAGGTGATCAAGACCAGCATCACACAGAAAAGGATGCCGCAGCCGATGTGGGTTTTGATGATGCCGCATTTGTCTGCCAGCCAGCCAATCGGCGTCTGAAATACGGCATCGCCCAGAAAAATGAGTGTGACCAATAAGATCGCGGATTTTTCGTCTAAACCCTGTTCCATGCCGTAAAGCGGAAAGAGCGAAAGGATACTGGCATCGAAGAAGGAGAAGCAGAGCACGCCAGAAGCGATTGCCGGGAGAAAAGGAATAAGGTCCCGATAAGACGCTGAGGACGATTCATCTGCCTGAACCATCGTGGCGCAGTTCCTCAGCATGAACGCACACGCGGCGGATAGCGCGCA
Source organism: Pectobacterium brasiliense (assembly GCF_016950255.1). Classification (NCBI taxonomy): domain Bacteria; kingdom Pseudomonadati; phylum Pseudomonadota; class Gammaproteobacteria; order Enterobacterales; family Pectobacteriaceae; genus Pectobacterium; species Pectobacterium brasiliense. The sequence continues at coordinate 322,192 of NZ_JACGFN010000003.1, forward strand.
AATCAACCATAGCGCATAGGTTTGCATCGGCTCGCCAGCGGCAATGAGCAGCGGCCCTATTAGCTGACACCCTGTGAAAACGGCGGCATACAGCCCCGTCAGCGTCGCTTTGTGTTTGTCTGACGCCCGACTGGTGACCCAGGTTTCTCCCAGCACCACCAAAACCCCCGATGCGAGCCCGGTTAACAGACGGGGAAAAATGAGCGAAACAGGGTGTGACAGCAGGAACGAGGCAACGGTGGATGCCGCCAGAACGATCAGGCTGCCGGATAACAGATAGCTGGCGTGCAGGTGGCGGCTGAGCCACGGCGTAACGAAAGAGGATAGCATCATCCCCGCCGCGGGAAGGGCTGCCAGAATACCAAGTGTCGCGGTGCTGTGCCCGAGCTCGGCCAGCTTTAGGCTGATGAGCGGCAGCGTGTACCCCGTAACCAACCCCACGAGTGAGGCGGCGATAATCATGTTCAGTGTCGTGAAGTTGGCTCCACGGGCATATGCTGTCATTGTCTTTCCAGTGCGGTTTTAACAAGCATTTTCAACCCCGGAAAGGCAGGTGGACACTTCCTGCATTAGCCAGGTATGAAATCGTACGTACTTTTCATTTTGCTCAAGGGGGATAGGCGATAATAGATAATAAGCAGACCCCTCCCGCGCAAATCCATACGGTGCATGCAGTTGCCCGTTTGCAATCTCGTCCTGCACCATCAGGAAAGACGCCATTGCCATGCCTAATCCCGATACCGCCGCCTGAATACACAGATAAAAGTGTTCATAGTCCGCTCTGGTGCTGCCTTTGAGTGACACATGCGTCTGTCGTTGCCAGGTTGCCCACGCTTTCGGTCGTGTTCCGGTATAGAGTAAACGCATTCCCTCCAGACTCTCCTTGCGCTCGGTTTTATTGCGGCTTACCGGCCCCATCCATTCGTCACACACCTTTACCTCATGCGTTTGCGGATCCCAGTGAAAATCGTCACGCCGCAGCGCGAGGTCAACGCCGCTACGCACAAAATCAATCGGCCCGCCCGCAGCCACCAGATGAAGTTTGATATCGGGATTCGCCTGATTAAACGCCGGTAGCCGCGGAATCAGCCATTTCATGGCAATCGTGGGCTCGCATGACAGCGTCAGTACCTCATCCTGCGCACCTTGCTGTAGCCGATAGACCGCGCCTTCGAGCTGTTCGAAGACGGACTGCGTGACCGTATGCAAAGAACGACCCGCCGCGTTTAAAAAGATCGCGCGGTTGCGTCGTTCAAATAGCTCAACCCCCAGCGCCTCTTCCAGCAATCTGATTTGCCTGCTGACGGCACCATGCGTGACGTGCAGGGACTCGGCGGCTTTAACAAAGCTACCGGTTTGTGCGGCCGCTTCAAAGAAGCGAAAAGAGGCTAACGAGGGGATTTTCATATACACGATGAAATTTGACAGATTTATACCAAGATAAATCGCTTTTTTGCCACATGCAAACGCTGAATAATCGCACTGTCTTCAGATTTAAAAAGGCCTAATGGCCTAAATAATGAGGAAATATTGTAGGGGTTGCACCTTTGCTAGCCGTATTGCGTCAGTGATTTTTGCATTGCTCCTTTAGCCTGTCTGTTACCCATCTGTGCAAAATCATCGTGAAAGTGATGGCTTGCCGAACAAGGAAAACGTTAATGAATGAGTTAATTGCCGTCGCGACGATCACCATTTTGGCGGTGATCAGTCCGGGGCCTGATTTTGCCATGGTGACCCGCAACAGCTATGCCTTTGGCTCACGCGCCGGTTTACTCAGCGCGTTTGGCATTGCCTGCGGCGTCCAGATCCACGTGATGTATACCGTTTTTGGCATCGCGGTATTCATTGTGAACTCTCCGATACTATTTATGGCGATGAAAGTTCTGGGAGCGTCATATCTGATTTATCTGGGGTATAAATCATTAACTAATAAAACAAAAATAACATTAGAAGAAGCGTCCGGTCATGCGCCGTCATCGCTTGCCGCGTTTCGCATGGGCTTTCTCACCAACGCGCTTAACCCAAAAACCATGCTATTTGTTGTCGCCACCTATACTCAGGTTGTGCAGCCCGGTAGCCCAATGAGCCATAATTTTGGCTATGGGGTATTCATGTCGGTGGCACACTGGGTCTGGTTCAGTATCGTGGCACTGTTTTTTGCCGCACCGGCCATGCGTCGCCGACTGCTCGACAAGCAACGTCTGGTCGACAAAGGTATCGGCGTTGCACTGATTGCGTTAGGTGCTTCGCTGGCGTTCACCAAAATTACCCTTTGAGAAATACGGTGGTGAATAAAGCCGTCTGTAATACGTCGTGCACCTGATTGGCATCGTGTGAACATAAAAATGGAGAATTAGGCAAGAAAACAAGCGGAATGCTATACCTGTTTGCTGGGGGAATTGAGGAAAATATACCCGTCATACTTCAAGTTGCTTGTGCGTTGGCTGCCCTTACTCACCCCAGTCACTTACTCGTGTAAGCTCCTGGGGATTCGCTCGGTTGCCGCCTTCACGCAACTCGAATTATTTAGGGTATAGCGTGTTTCTCAACATAATCGGTTTCTCAACAGAAAAGGAAATAGCCATGCTTGTACATGCGTATGGAGCCCATGCGGGCGATAAACCTCTTGAACCGTTGCAGATCGTCCGTCGTGCGCCGGGAGCCCACGATGTCCAGATTGAGATTGCGTACTGTGGTATCTGCCATTCGGACCTGCATCAGGTGCGTGCTGAATGGGCAGGAACACAGTTTCCCTGTGTGCCCGGCCATGAAATCGTCGGGCGGGTGTCGGCAGTAGGGGCTCATGTCTCAGCCTTCAAGGCTGGCGATCTGGTGGGGATCGGTTGCATCGTGGACAGCTGTCGGCACTGTGAAGAATGCGATGATGGTTTAGAAAACTACTGTGACGGCATGGTCGGCACGTATAACGGCCCGACGGCGGATGAGCCTGGCTGGACGCTGGGTGGCTACTCCCAGCAGATCGTCGTACATGAGCGCTATGTGCTGCGTGTCCGTCATTCCGAGGCGGAACTGGCTGCGGTCGCACCTCTGCTGTGCGCGGGGATTACCACCTATTCTCCGCTGCGTCACTGGAATGCCGGGCCGGGTAAGAAGGTCGGTGTCGTAGGTATCGGTGGACTTGGCCACATGGGGATCAAACTGGCGCATGCCATGGGGGCTTATGTTGTGGCGTTCACCATGTCTGAATCCAAACGTGAAGATGCCAAGGCGCTGGGTGCAAATGAAGTCGTGGTGTCTCGTAACGCGGAAGAAATGGCGGCGCACGCGGGCAGCTTCGATTTAATCCTGAATACCGTTGCTGCGCCGCACGATCTGGATGCGTTTCTGGTGCTGCTGAAGCGCGATGGCGCGCTCACGCTGGTCGGTGCGCCTGCGTCACCGCACCCTTCTCCTAACGTGTTCAACCTGATCATGAAACGCCGCACGGTGGCGGGATCGATGATCGGTGGTATTCCTGAAACGCAGGAAATGCTGGATTTCTGCGCCGAGCACGGGATTGTGTCCGATATTGAGCTGATCCGCGCCGACGAAATCAATGAAGCCTACGAGCGGATGCTCAAAGGCGATGTGAAATACCGCTTCGTCATTGATAACGCCACGCTGCACGCCTGATTAGCTGTATCCCACAGCACGGATTTCCCCGTGCTGTGGGATTGTCATTGACTGATTTATCACGCCTTCTCTACATCATGAGAAAAACCAAACCAGCGTAATTTCCTGTCACCAACGACGCGTGAATGCGGTACTATTCGTTGTCATACCTTTATACCAACGCGTTGATTTTCCTTCTCTATCACAGCAAAAAGACAGTTTAAAATGGAAATTTATCTTGGTTTAGCTCTGGTTGGTTTGGTGATTATCTGGGCGATTTTTACCTACAACCGATTGATATCTCTGCGACGTTTTAAAGATGAAGCCTGGAGCGGTATTGCGGTGCAGTTAAAGCGCCGACACGATCTGGCCCCTAATCTTCTGACGTTGGTCAAGCGCTACGCGCAGCATGAAAAAGATCTGCTGGAAGCCATTTCCCGCCAGCGTACTAGTCAGACTGGCAGCACGCGGCAAATTGCTCAGAATGAACGGGAATATTCAGGGACGCTGGGGCGCTTTTTTGCGCTGGCGGAGGCTTATCCTGACCTGAAAGCCAACCAAAATTTCTTCGCCTTGCAGCAATCGCTCTCTGAAATTGAAGAGCAGCTTCAGATGTCTCGCCGTTATTTCAATGCCACGGTGCGGGATTTGAATATTCAAGTGGAGTCCTTCCCCAGCTTGCTAATCGCAAAACTGTTCCAGTTTAAAACCGAAGCGTTCTTTGAACTGGAGAATCCCGCAGAGGGTGACGTTCCACGGATGGAGTGACGTGATGGCAAGGTGGATGGATGCGCTGCGCCGTTACGGCTGGCTGGTTTTACTTGGATGGAGTGTTTTAGTTCAGGCAAACGCGCTGGATAATACGTTTATCCCCGGGGTTAGCGTTGCGCCGGGAACGACGGCTGCTCACCAGACGGCTGATGAACGTATCTTGCTGTTTGATTCGCAGGCTCGCTTCCAGACGGATGGCACCATGCTGGTGGATGAGACCATTCAGGTTCAGTCGACCGGCGAGCAGATCAAGCGAGGGATTTTCCGCACGCTTCCGCTGGTCTGGTATCGGCAGGATGGCAGTACGTTCCGGCTGGCGTACCAGATTACACAGGTGCTGCGAGATGGCGAGCCGGAACGCTACAGCATCGATCAAACGGGCGAACAGATTAAGGTATTGATTGGTCGCACCGATCGTCAACTGCAACCTGGAGTCTATCGCTACCGTATTCAGTATCAGGTGAGTAACCATTTCAGCCGCTTTCCCGATTGGGATGAGCTGTATTGGAACGTCACCGGCAACGGTTGGAGTTATCCAATAAATCAGGTACGTTTTCGCCTGTATCTGCCGGAGCAAGCCGCGTTTCTCTCTGCCAGCGGTAAAGACACACGCCTGCAATCGATTGATGTCTATACCGGTCCGGTGGGCAGGAAAGGTGACAACGCCCGTATTCTGGCTGATGGCAGTATCGAGACGCTCGCGCCGCTGCAGCCGGGGGAAGGTGTAACGGTCGCCTACACCTGGCCACGGAGTATTCTGGCTTCCGCCCCTGCACCGCAAGAGGATTCCCTGCTGGGGAATTGGCTCTCACCCACATTGAAAAGCGGGATACTGTGGTTTCCTCCCTTTCTGATCGTGGCTTACTACCTGTTTTGGTGGAGTAAGCATATAACCCCCCTTGGCTTAACGAAACCCGCAGTCATGCCGTTGTATAGCGTTCCCAATGGCATTTATCCCGGCTATGTACGTTACCTCTGTCAACGAACCTACGATAACGTGGCTTTCTCCAGCGATGTCTTGGATCTGGTTGCCAGGCGTGCGATTGCGCTGACAAAAGTCATCCATAAGCCGAGAAAAAACCGAAGTGGTATGACACAGAGGCGAGAAGAGCAGTGGCTCACTCGCTTACCTGAAAGCGGGTCTGTGAAGCTGACTCCTGAGGATAAACAGCTCCTCAGCACCTTGTTTCCCGGCAAGACGAAGAAACTGGATATTACGGAAACCAGTATGCGTTCGGTGCCAATGCAGAAGGCGCGTAAGGCTCAAGAGGCGCATTATGAAAAAATGCACCCGACGCTGTTTTTATCGAGTGCAGGAGCCGTGAGAGTGGGTCTTGCGCTAAGCCTGCTGGTTCCAGTGCTGTACGGTTTTTTCTTCAATCTCTGGACGGCAATAAGCACGGTTATCTGCATGCCTTTCCTTCTGTTCAGTATGATGCTGTGTCTGCAATTACTGAAATACGCACGCTATTCCGCACTGCTAAAGAATAGTGAGAAAAGTAAAGCCTCGCTTTTTCTGGTGGTGGCCGGGTTTCTCTTTACGCTGCCGTTTGGTCTCGGACTGTTTCGCTTACTGACATCGTCTCAACTGTCGACAGACTATCAGGGAGCCTTATCGGTAAGCCTGTTACTGTGTTTGGGGTTCTTCTGCATTGTCCCGCGTCATACCCAGAAAGGGCTGAATGGCCTGGCCGTAGCCAAAGGGATGACCTTGTACCTCCGCGCCGCAGAAGAGCGCCGTTATGAGACGCTGTATCCGCCCGATGAGCAAGTGACGCATTTTGAACGTATGCTGCCTTATGCGCTGGCGTTGGGCGTGGGGGAAACCTGGGCCAATACGTTTGCTCAGTATCTGAAAAGCCACCAAATGGTCTCTGACGTGTTCTCCAGTACGCAGTGGGGCGGTATTTCCCAGTTCAATAGCGCGTGTAGCGCCTCGTCAAAGACGGTGGTGAGCTCCGGCTCTGGTGGGGGAGGCGGCAGCTCCAGTGGTTCAGGCTCTTCCGGCAGGGGATCGTCGGGAGGCGGTTCCGGCGGTGGTGGAGGTGGCGGGTGGTAAACATCATCAAGCACCGTGCTTTGGGGCAATGTTTCATCTGCGATAAATAATAAGGAAAAATAGAAAAATGACGGACAGGCATTCAAACGAAACCGGGGTATCACCACAAGACGACCTGCCGATGCGGGACGAGTCGCTTGCGGCAATCAACAAATGGTTTGATACGCAGGAGCAAAGGGACGGGCTCGATGAGATTATATCGCGAACGACATTGCAGGCGGGCATCCATCACGATGTGATACTGGATTATGCGCCGGGCCACACGAAGATATCCCCGGAGTCGAAGCGTGATGCCGACGGGCTGTATCCCGGTAGTCGCAAAGGCGCGTTGAGCGTCGCGCAAATACAGGAAGAGGTGATTCCGGCACTGACTCAGACTATCGCGCAGCGAGTTGAGAAACTGGCCGATACGGCGCTGATTGACTACCGATTTTGTTTCCGTGCCGTGTTCCCGGCAATCGAAGGTCGCCTGCTGGTCACGCTATTTACGTTCACCAACGAGGTGAAAAAACAGAGGCTACTTGAGTCTATCCACGTCTATACCGATCGGTATCTTACCCACGGTAGTGCGCCGACGGAGCCGCTGCAAACGTTCTTTCTGGCTCGTCACCTGCTTGATGTACAGCTCTTTCCCTCGCAGGATATCCGCTGGATCATGACTCAGTTTGAGCGTATTCAGCAACGAAACTCAGGACAGGCTGAATTATCAGAGCATCGACGCAATATTGTCGGCGCATTAAAAAAGTGGGTAGAGCCGCAATTTCTGTTGCGGTATTGCGACGTGCCCCAGCCTAAGCAGTCCTTTCAACCGGTAATCTATACCCTTAAACCCGGAATCAGTTTGGATTGGCAGGATTCACAACTGCTTCACCCCGTCGAGCTCGTGCTCTATGCGGCAGTCATGATCCTGCGTTATGAGCCTTCCTACAGTAAGTCTCAGGCGCTGGAATATCTGGATATCGCGAAGCAGTTGGGCTACCCGCGTGCAATCAGCATGATGGAAGAGGGAAGTGGTACGTTTGAGAAAGCGCAGATTAACCTGAAGAACGAATCGGTGGAATGCGTGGCGAATGATGTGTTTTCTACCATCACGATTCGTATTCGTCAGGAAAGCGCCGAAGCGTATGAGCAGGCTCTGCTTTTCATTACGCGCTTACTGACGCTTGGTTTCCCAAAGAGCTACAAGATCATCCTGAAATCGTCGGTGCGACAGTACCTTCCTATCAAGGGGCTGGCAAAATCAGATACCCATCGTTTTTTTGCTAACGCGTTGCAGTATGCATCGAACTATCCGCTTCTTGAGGATTATGCGCGTACTGCGATTGAAGAATTTGAATGGTACGCCGATTCGGAAGGCGAAAAGTGCTGTATGCCGGGAAGCTATGCGGTATTTGGTCTAGGTCTGACCGAGTCGGGATACTTCCCACTCGTCAAAGATTACATGGAAAGTGTGGATGATGAGCATCAATCGGTACAGGATGCCTTCATTCGTGCATTTTTTGATAAGCATAGCGTGACGGCGCAGAACGTGGCGACGCTGGTTGCCTGTCTGAGCCATGCGACAGAAAGCCTAAAGTTGAATATGTTGCCCGCGCTAGAGAATGATGCGTTGTTCGAACAACTGGTTGAAGCAGTGCGGATGCGGGAACCCGCCGTGATAGAACATATTTTGTATCTCATCTGGGGCAACACTAAAAAGCTCGCTGCACTGGTGAAAAAATTGGAAGCGAAGCGCGGCGCGCTACTGACGTCGCTCATTCAGGCTTCTGCCTAATCGTAAACGTAATGAAGATAATAATCGGGGTGAGGCCGAAGGTGCCTCACTCTGCTAAGGAACGTGCTTATGACCGCTATTCTGCTGCTGGACTCGCGGGCCGATGAGATTGGCTCTGTCTTAAACCATGCGACACCAGAGCTTGAGCTGGTGCTCTCGAACGGTACGGCAGAGCAGGCCGCAAGCTGCCCGATTTGGCTTGGTGAACCTGATACCGCTGCCGCATTGCTGGCTCAGGGAGCCAAACCAAAGTGGCTACAGTCGACCTGGGCAGGGTTCAAACCGCTGTTGGCTGATGAGTTGCCGCGTGATTACCGTTTAAGTCGTGCCGTTGGCGTGTTTGGGCAGCCTATCGCCGAATATGTGATTGCCTATATGCTCAGGCATGAACTGCGTCTGGGGGAACGGCAAATCAGTCAGGAAGAACGGCGCTGGGATCACCGTTTACCAGGATCGCTGGCGGATAAAAACGTGCTGATTGTCGGTGCGGGAGAGATCGGCTGTGAGGTCGCAGGTTTTCTACGGCCGTTTGGCGTTGAGTTATATGGCATCGTCAATACGCCGAGGCAGCAGCCTGATTTTAGACGGATCATGAGCTTAGCAGAGTTACTCGCTGCGGTACCGAAGGCCGACTATGTCATCAATCTCCTTCCTGATACTGCGGCAACCACCGATATCTATGATGCCCGTCTGTTTGCTGCCATGAAGCCTTCGGCGCTGTTCATTAATGTCGGGCGCGGTAGCGCCGTGGTGGATGATGATTTACAGGCAGCGCTGCGTGATGGACAGATTGCGGGCGCAGTGCTTGATGTATTCAGGCAAGAGCCGCTACCGTACCGTCATCCATTCTGGAACACTCCGAATCTGACGCTGACGGCGCACATTGCGGGGCCAATGGTGCCGGGGCTAATGGGACGATTATTTCTGGAGAATCTTGTTCGCTTCCAGGCTGATGATACGCTGCGTGGCGAGGTGGATTTTAGTCGCGAGTACTAAATAATTATTGAGTAAATTATCAATGAGCGAGTTAATTATATTTGATAATAATTAACTCGCTCATTTAAAAGATTTCATTTTAAATATTTTTGTAAGATTTTATTGAGATCATACAGCGTGTCGGTGTAATACTACGTCCGCTTAACGTTCACTATTCGTTAATTATTAAATAATAAGTCTGCGTTCTATTTTAGAATCCTCAAGGATAAGGAAATATTGGGATGAAATACCATAGTTTAAATCTATATCTTGCAGCTGCCGGATTGGCGTTCTGCATGGGGTCAGCGATTGCTGAAACCAGCGTTTCTGTCGAAGTGAAGGATATTGGGAAACTGCAAAAGAAAGGCACGGTTTCTGTATTTGATGCTCCTAATAGCATACAAGCGCATGCTGCAAGTAATTATAAATTTCACAAAGCGGAAAATGAGGGGGTTGTTGTTATTGCTCCCAATGCACCAGCTGCACAGGCTGATGCAAAAAGCGCACAAAAAAAGCCGTTATCAAGCAGTCAGGCTCTGGCCAATGACAGCTCATTCACCCCGCTGTGTCCGACTCTTTCCGTAAACTCTATTTATACGCTGGACGGGCTGCAAAGTGGAGGCAGCGCCTGTTATCACTTTGAAATCACTCAGCGTGCTAAGACAACCGCCTTCGTCGTAGGCATGAGCCCTGAAACAGATATTGCGCTTAGCTTGATGCGGGATGATGGCCAGAATAATGTGACGGCAATTAATTATTCAAACCAAGCGGGGAATGCTGATGAGGCTACGTTGGATTTAACGCCACCGGGGCATTATTACTGGTTTATGGAAGCCAATACGGCAGATGGTTCTGCTTTTAATTTTGGTGCCATTGTTAATACGAACGTTGATGCTTATGAGCTGAACGATATTCCCTCTTTAGCCTATCCCTTGTCCGATAGTCTTAGAGAAATTGAAGGTAACTCTGATAGTGATTCTGATGCGGATTACTACGTATTTACCGCAACCCGTGGCCAGCATGTTTTACTTCGCTTTGATGGCATAACAAGTGGAACAAATAATAACTGGTTACTGGCGTCTTCCACTGATGGTGGTAATACCTGGACAACCCGTAATGCCGGACAGGAAATTACGATCATCCCTTCTCAGCCGAATGAGAAAATTTTGGTGAGAGTGTTGCCTAATCCATCAAGATTACCGACGGTGTCTCAGAAATATAAGCTAACTTTAGGCTCCAAAATTGTCAGGTTTAGCCATTCTGTTACGGGGGAAAGTACCGTCCTGCGTATCCCAAGTTCTGCACCGACAGCTTTTGGTTTTATGACCACGCAAGCCTATCGGGATGTTACCTGGGGAGTGACGATGGCGGACTCCACCGGCGCGGGTATCCCCAATATTGTGGCGATTCTTATACTCGACCAACGAGAAAACAACGGTGAGCTAGAGTTTAATGCTGCCAATGCTCACGGAATAATCACTGATGCAAACGGCAACGCTTCTGGGTCTGTGAAATTGGATAACTGTTATGCTGATTACACGACACAGTTCCAGGACTACAGTCAGGGCTATATTAATACGTGGAGAACAACCTACGATGTGGGTGCATGGCGTATTGAAGTCCCGGCTCAGAGCGGTGTTGGTGTGGGAGGTAATGTCTCTACTCACGTCACATTTGGACACATCTGTAAGCAAACGTTGTTGAAAAGCGTAAAATCCTAATACGCATAAGCCAATGAAATATCAGGCCGCCTTAACTTCAGGCGGTCTGGTTGTGGAGGTGGGCCTATAGCTTTGCCTCCACTGCGTTGGTGCTGGTTAAAACTGGATGGTAAGGTTTTCAGTGAAAAGGGCTTGCCACGTAAAGTTGATTGGTACATAATGCTGACCGTCGAATCATATTGTTAGTAAATAGTGATTAAATTCATTAGGTTACACGTGATTTGACAGGGTTTGGTCAGTCTTAGTTTCAGCACAGTTTGCTTTTTGCTGAAAGTAAAAGACAATAAATCCGATTCTCTGCGGGAATAGCTCAGTTGGTAGAGCACGACCTTGCCAAGGTCGGGGTCGCGAGTTCGAGTCTCGTTTCCCGCTCCAATTATTGTTCTATAGATGTCCATTAACGTCTGTAGCCTCTTGATTCAACAGGGTAATCGCTCTGTTGAGCATCCAGCGAAATCCGCTGAAAACCACCGTCAACCACGCCGAAGTAGTACACAAATTAGTACACGACAATCGGGTGAACGGCGGGTGCGGATTGTTTGCTGAGTCGCTTCCCTGTGCGCGGTACACCTCTCTTCAACCCTGAAGGAGGCAACCCCTATGGCGTTAACCGATGCCGTCGCCCGGCAGGCCCGCACCACCGGCAAAGCCTACACCCTGAACGATAGCGAGGGGCTGTCGCTGTTCGTGACCGCCAGAGGCACGAAGAAATGGCACTTCCGTTTTTCGTTGCAGGGCAAACAGCAGCGCATTTCCTTAGGTTCCTATCCTGAATTTTCCCTTAAACAGGCGCGCCAGCAGCGCGACGAACTGCGCGCGCAGTTGGCCGGGGGCGTCGATCCGCGCAGCTATCGCCAGCAGTCCAACGCTGCGACGCAAAATACCTTTGATGCGGTGTTCCGCCAGTGGCGCGACTTCAAGGCGCTGAGTCTGGAGAGCGGACGGCAAAGCACGCTGTCGCAGATCGATCGCATCTTCGCCAAAGATGTGCTGCCGTCGCTGGGCGACCTGTCGATTTTCGACGTGGAGCCATCATATATTCTGGCGGTTCTGCGCCGGATAGAGCAGCGCAAGGCGTTTACCACCGCTGAGAAAGTGCGCACCTGGCTGAACCAGCTATTCCGCTACGCCAAAGTGGAAAAGGGCGTGCGCTACAATCCGGCTAGCGATCTGGATATCGTAGCCGCGCCCCGACCGCCGGTGACGCACAATCCCTTTTTACGCATGGATGAATTGCCGACGTTTCTGCGCACGCTGCGCGACTACGGCGGTCAGGAAACGACCAAACAGGGGTTACGGCTGCTGTTGCTGACCGGCGTACGTACCGGCGAACTACGCCTTGCCGAACCTGACCAGTTCGATCTCAAACGCGGGTTGTGGATTATCCCGCCCGCATCGGTCAAACAGTTGCAGGTGAAAATGCGCCGTGAGGGTAACGGCGTGCCGCCGTATGTGGTGCCGCTGCCGACACAGGCTATTGATATTGTGAGGCAGCTTCTGGCGTTGCAGAAACACCGCCCGGCGCAGCGTTACCTGCTCGCCCACCGCAACAATCTGCAAAAGCGCATCAGTGAAAACACGCTTAACGGCGCATTGAAGCGCATGGGCTATGCCGATCAACTGACCGGCCACGGCATCCGGGCGACGATCTCGACGGCGTTAAACGAACTCGGCTATCCGAAAGAGTGGATCGAGGTGCAGCTATCCCATGCCGATCCGAACAAGATCCGCGCCGCCTACAACCATGCGTCTTACGTTGAACAGCGGCGGATGATGATGCAGGAATGGGCCGACCGGCTGGATCGGTGGGAAGCCGGGGAACCGGTGGCGAAAACCGCAGCGACGCAGGGCGTCGGCGCGTTTGGCATGGCGGCGAACAGTCGGATATGGCCTGCTGAGGGCTCGCCGTTGTTACGCGAGGTTATTTTGCGCTAAGCGGCTTATCCCTTTTTCCACTGAACGGTTTCGCCTTCATATAATTTCAGGATGAGTTCTGCGAAGCCGTCATCGACGGTGTAAAAGTAACTTTCAGGCACATTAAGAACGCGGGCAAAGGCGCACATCATTTCGAAAGTCGGGCGGTGTGTGCCGCTTTCATACTGAGAGACGCGCGACCGTGCGGTCGCTTCTTCAATGCCCGCAAGCACGCCCAATTTTTCCTGCGTCATTTTGGCACGTAAACGGGCCACTTTAAGGCGAGTAGGTAACATACTGGCACCATTAATCATCCGTAGTGATGCCATGTTTAGCATTGCTTTACATATGAGTTGCTTAGAGTCCCTGAACAGGCGTGGTTTGCCAAAAAAGAAGGATCAGAGGGTGTGTGTTTTATATTGGCGATAAAGATCGAGCAGAATTTCCGCAAATTTGTCATCGACGGTATAGAAATAGCTTTCTGGTACATTCAGCACCTTCGCAAAGGCGCACATCATTTCAAATGTCGGGCGATGTATCCCGTTTTCATATTGCGAGACGCGTGAACGCGCGGTTTCCTCTTCGATCCCCGCCAGTATTCCCAGTTTTTCTTGAGTGAGATGCGCATTAAGCCGCGCGGATTTAAGCCGTACAGGAAGCATAGTCAACGCCGTGGCTGGATATTGACTTGCTGTTTAGCATTACTTAACATCGTAGTTGTTTAGAGGTGCTGAACATTTGGCGATAACGGCATAGGGGAAGGGAAGATGGACGGTAATGACTGGCATCCGGCAGATATCATTGCGAGTTTAAGAAAACAGGGAACAACATTGTCGGCGATTTCCAGAGAGGCGGGATTGGCGTCGTCCACGCTGGCAAACGCGCTGACGCGGCACTGGCCGAAAGGCGAGCGCCTGATCGCCGAAGCGCTGAATAAGCGCCCTGAAGAGATCTGGCCTTCGCGCTATCAAAACACCGGGCGCGGACGGGGTAGGGTAGGGAAGCCGGATTGAAAATCAACTTAGCAGGGATTTACGAAACTTTACATTTTGCACGAATGGATCTCGGCGCTCCCTAACGGATTTCTATGGAATGGGAATCCGTTAGGGAGCCAACAAGCGCAGCGCGTTAGCCGCTTGATGCGGTAAAGCTGACGCAGTAAGTTATGGGTGCTTTATCGCTGCGAGACGCAGCATCCCATGTTGCCGCGACCTTCAAGGCAATGCGCAGGCCAAACCTGTGAGGTCGGCACCCAGCCCGCCATTGCTGCCATTCTGCGGGCGCTCGCTTCGGCAACGGCAGTTACCTTATCTCCGCGCCTTAGTGCTGCATCCTGTTCGTGAAGCCACCGCTTTGATGCTATCCGTTTACGCGCTGATGCGTGTTTACACTCTTATCGCCAGTGACTGGCGCAACCGTCCGCGGCCTTTTGCTGCCTCAGCGAATGTATTCATGAGGCAGCGGCGTCACTTCATACGGCGCAAAGCCGTTGCAAGTGACGCCGCTAACGATCTCTGCGCCAGCCCTTGCGCCACAGCGCTTTCCGGCACGACCTGTCATCTGACGCACATATTCTGCGTCAATTCTCATCACCCCACTTATCAGAGGAGAACTGAACCGATACCTGAGGCAGGCTTTCAGCCTGAGGGGATTACCCTGCTGATGCAGGCGGCTGCACCGAGTGCATAACCGATATCCCCGCCATACCTCAACCGCTGCCGCTCCGGCGCGCAGGTATTGTTCAGTGCGGCACAGTAAATCCGTGTCGTAAATCGCCGTGCGCCGGAGAACAGAGGTTATTAAGGATGGGGGATAGCATATGTCACGATTAAGCCGGGAAATGCAGACGCTGGCCCGACAGGCCGGCGGTTGCCATAATGACGGTTCATGACCGACTAAAAATTGCAGAGCGGCTTTCCAGTCATCTGCTGTCTTTGAATATTCAGATCCGCACGGTGCAGCATCTGAAAGCAAAATGCTTATTCTATTGATTTGATTTAAGGATTACCGACGAAATCCAGCTTAGCGGGGTTGAATAGGATGACTGGCCTCTTTTGAGCGAGTTGGGCTGGGATTATTTGACGTGCAAAAAGTCTAGCGAATGCTTCGAATTCAAACATGCAGTCTGGCTTTGAACAGGAGTAGAACGCCCCGTGAGCGGAGGAGACCATCTTCTGGTCCTTACAACTGTCTCTTCAGCTCGAATCAAGACATTGGAAGAGCGCATCGCCGCTGCAAGAGGCGCGTGAAATCGTATTTAAAATGTCGTTTCCAAATTCGATCTCAAAAGCATCGGGCATCCATTTCTTAAAGCTGCTGTTCCTAATGTGCCCCACCATTGAGTCGCAATTACCAATTAAGAATAACTGCGTAAGTGCCCCCATTGCTTCGGCGATATCGTCGTCCTTGTAGGGCAGATTTCGCATGCCATTCCATGCGGATTGAATTGCGCATAGATACTGGTCGACTTCCAATTGCCCCACAAGCCCATCGACTTTCCAAACCGTTGCACGGGCCCGCAAGCCTGATTCTCGCGACAGAGCGCCAAGAAATGCGGTTCTGACCTGCAAATGAGCGGAAGGTGCACCGAGCCCAGACCGAACACGGATGTCGATACTATTTCCCACTACGTCATGGAACTGTTCCTGACGCTCCAAGAGCCATGGAGAAAGCTTCGCCTTGCTCCAGCTTTCGAGTTGCACTGGTGCTTTGGCAAACACCGACTTCTCGTATCTTGCCGGATCGCTGATCAACGATGCTATCTTGACCTTTACCCCTTTCCTGATTAGATCATCTATCATCTTATGCATGTATTTTTGCCCTCTTCTCCGCTGTTCTAAGACTTTAAATTCGTCGAGGAGTTGTTCAAGATGGCTCTTTTGTGTGGGATAAATTTGATGTCGAGGCGGATACGCAGGTAACCCAGTCCATGGAAATTCAATTCGATCCATGTCGTATATGCGATACCAATCGTGGTTTACATATAGGAAGTGGCCGTGCTGAGCCTGAAGACGCCATAGATTGCTGACATCAACTGACACTGGTTCGACCTTGATATCCGCACCAATAAACTTTGCGTGTTCCTTGTAGAAGTTGACAAGATGTTCGGTGTTAAGACAGAAGATTGCTGAGACTGTGCTTTCATCGAGTTGCTGCGACGTATCCGATGCGAAAAATCCGGCGACGCTCGGATCAGTGGTGAAGTCGATGTAAGTTGTCGGGTAGCCGTAATGTTGTAGTATTGCGAACAATGAATTTTGGTTGGCGGTGTCTGCGAGGTACGCCAATTCAGGGACAAGACGTGCCCAATCAAGGAAACGGGCAATATCTTTGTTGAGGTCGTCCAGTTTCGCGCCATATTTCAGCTTCCGTTCCATTGACGATGATGGCATCCAATCAGCCCGCACTTGGCCGCGAAACCAGTTGTATTTCCCCTCACGCTTGAGGTTCGAGGCGAGTTCAATCGCCTCTTCGACGTTCGCCACTGTTGCAATTCGCATAAATATTTCCGAAAGCTCGCCATATGATGCAGCAAGCATAGTGCGACAAGGAGGTTTTTCAAAAAGAACTTTGCAATGACGAACTCCTTCAGCAATCTTCCAGCGCTGCTCGTCACGAACTGTGCCCACAACGATAACTGTGGTTGTTTAGTACTGTGGGGCGATCTCATTGTGCCTACCCACTGCGACGAGCTAAGAATTAAGGATAGACCCTGTATACGGCTTTACTAGCGTGCATGGATGTCGTGCGCTCTTCAAGCTCGATATCAAATCACAATTGAAGGGCTTGACAGCGTAGCTGGGTAGTTGTGAAGCCACACACTAGCCAGCGTACCTTGTGTCCGGCCACCTGCGCCGGGTCGCCGCCATATACGAACACTCGCCGAGAACCTGCTGTTCCTAGGGGGGAGACAATCGTTTCCAGACTGGCAGCTTGGGAGTACTGCTTACCTCTGTAGAGCGTCTACCTTTTGCAATATAGCGACCCTACACGTCAGAACTGTGATCGTGAGGCTCGCTACAAAGCGGTCACCGGCCTGCGACAGCCCTTATGCTTCCGAGGGCTCTGGCATTACCTGTCATCTGACACACATTTTTTGAGCCAATTCTTATAAACCTACTCATCAGAAGAGGACTGAACCTATACCTGAGGCAGGCTTTCTGCCTGAAGAGGTTACCCTGCTGATGCTGGCAACTGCACTGAGTGTATAACCGATATCCTAACTGCTCCGGTGTGCTGGTATTTTTAATAGTGTGGCACGGTAAATCGGTGTCGTAAATCGCCGTGTGCCTGAGAACAGAGGTTATTGAGGATGGGGGATATCCTATGTCACGATTAAGCTGGGAAGTGCAAGCGTTTGCAGCTCTGCAACAGAAATGCACAGGACTAGCGCTGATGTTGCAATTGGCTAAAATGATAGATTGGTGATGGGCACGAGCGGTTTGTGAAGCAGGGTTATGGTAGAATATAATAGGCCAGTTAATTTATAATTTCTGTCTGCTAGCGAGACCAAAACGACGCAGCGTTCAGAATATTTTAGGCATATTTCAGCACAAAATTACTCCGTGCTGACCAAAGAAAATCCTTTAATATGTAAATTTTTAGTGAAATCATTCAGGTCGATGCTGCATTTCGACGTTGCTTAATTCAGGCGTTATACCTAAAAGGAGACAGATGTATGGAATGGTATTGGTGGGTAATATTTTTAATTGTTGGTTTTGTAGTGTTAAATGCCTTCCATAATAAGAATAGGCGAGCGAAACTCATGAATAAATACGGTGACGCTGCTCTCGTAGATAGGTTGATGAAACGAATGTTTTGGCAGGGGCAATCAAAAGAGCAATTATTGGATTCTTTGGGTAAACCATTAGATATTGACCAGAAAGTTTTTAAAACAAAAGTCAAAGAAGTTTGGAAGTATAATCAAACTGGAAAAGGCCGTTATGCCTTAAGAATTACTATAGAAAACGGAGAAGTTATTGGATGGGATAAAAAATAGTCATAGAAACGGCTATTTTTTATTTTTTTTCACGGATTTTCTTCTATTTTTTAGATAAGGTTGAGTGTCGATTTTTATGGAGAATATATGATTGTAAATGAATCCTGTAATCTATATGGGGCATGGGTAGAGCCTAAATATATAATCCCTGCTTTTATGATGCTGTTATCTTCGGGACTATTTCCATTTATTCTCCATAAATATAAGATGATAAGGGAGCGTGAAGAAAAGTTATTTGATACTCGAAAAACGGAGTATCAATCCTACTTCAAAACAATGGAGGCAGCAGCCAAGCTGGCAGGACAGGACTACGATAAATTCCTTTCGGAAACACTTCCGGCTGCGAGTTTAAAACTGTATCAATCAAACAGCTCTCCTGAGTCAATCGTTGAGTATCAAAGAGTAATGCAGAATTTTACCAAGGGAATAAATGAAGGATTTCAAAAGGCTACAAATGAGTTGGTCAGCCTTCGTATTGTATGTTCGGACTCGCTCACAGAGTTATTAGACCAGTTTGAAGGTATTTATCATAAAATTATGAGCTTGCAACCTCAAATGCTCGAAGAACTTAGAAGTACAGTGACTCTTGAATCATTTATTACAGGTCAATTTGATTTTGATACTCCCAGTAAGGTTAAAATTATGGAATTAGGGTCCGAGTTAGTTGAAGTAAGAAACCAAATAATCAAGAGAATGAGATATGAACTAGGCTATAAGAATTAATAAAATTTATCTATTAACTAATGTTAATTCGTGAAATGAGATGTCGGAGATTTAAATGGATTGTTGACGATTTTAATTTGATGTAGATATTAGATTTCTCTTGAAATAATATCATCTTCGTATTATAGATAATAATATTTTACTAAACATTAAAATTATTTATGATTGAATCAAGGGACATAATAATAGACTGTTATTAATTAATAAATAAAATTTCATATCCTAATTGGAAATTAATAATAAATGATCACGAAATATTGAGATACTTGCTTTCTTGGGTGTTTGATCAAAAATTGACCACTACGAAAAAAGTCATATTGGAAGATAAAATATAATTTACCGACACCTTGCCAACGTCCCCAACCTAGTACACAATATAGACAGTCAACCAACAAGGTGTACCGAAAATCCTTGTTGAATCAGCCGATTGAGCGAGAAATACTTATCTCGTTTCCCGCTCCAAAATTCTTCATCTTCGTCATTACTCCCCTTTTTCTTAATCTGACATCCAGTTTTATCACTGTCTGATATTTCATCCTGCTTCATTAAACGCCGACATTATCCTTCGGATAAATGGAATTCCTGTTAAACATCATCATTAACGTTCTGCAATCGGTGCGCTAACACTTTGGCTATCGCACAGTAAAACCAGTAAAGTCCTCGGTTGTTGTGGTCGTTATCATCAATATCCTACGTGCTGCTGAAACCAGCGAGACAAGTATCCGGCGCTGGTGGCAGAATTTGTTGCAGTAACGTGAGTATGAGCATAAGCCTATAAAGGGTACCTTCATTCATTGAAAACTCATGAGCGGGTTAACCAATGATGGAGAAAGCGCCTTAGGCCGCTTTTCCTAAAGCGCAAACAGTAGGATAATTCGACTACTGTAATGCTTTCGGGGATCAGCAAAGAGGCAAGGATGTCTAATGAAAGAATAACGGATCTGATCTGTTTACAAGGTATTTCACACCTCTATAGTACCGGTGCTTCCTCTCAATCGGTGCTGCACGATATTTCACTGTCCATTCCTGCCGGACAAAGTTGTGCGATCGTGGGCGCATCGGGTTCCGGCAAAAGCACCTTGCTCAACATCATCGGTTTACTCGATCAGCCCGTATCTGGCCGTTTATTGATCGCTGGGCAAGATATGTCTCAGGCGAGTGCTGATGATCGTGCGATCGTGCGCAATCAAGTCATTGGCTTTGTCTTCCAGAGTTTTAATTTACTGCCGCGCCTGGATGCGTTGGACAACGTTGCGCTTCCCTTGACCTATCGTGGCGTCTCGCGGCAGGCTGCCCGACAAGCCGCGCAAGTACAGCTAGCGCGCGTTGGTCTTGCCGAGCGAACCCACCATCGGCCAGCCGACCTGTCTGGCGGCCAACGTCAGAGGGTGGCCATTGCGCGAGCACTGGTTGGTGAACCCGCACTTTTGCTAGCGGATGAACCTACTGGCAACCTCGACAGCCAAACTGCCGATGACATCATCACGCTATTGCTGGCATTGAACCGCGAGCAGGGGACGACACTCGTGATGGTGACGCATGACGAAGGCATGGCTTGCCGTATGACCCGACGCATTCAGGTACAAGATGGTCGAATCCATGAGGTGAATCATGCCTGATTCTCGTTCACGGATGAAAGATCGTCAGGTGCGCCGATACCACTATGGCCCTTCACTGCAACAGCGTCTGCTTGAGCCGTTGAACAGCCTGATTCTTCTTGGTCGGCGTGCTGTGCTGGCCCTATTGGGGATCGCCGTGGGATGCGGCTCCGTTGTCGCTTTGCTTAACGTTGGCCACAATGCGGAAGCCGAAGCCATGGGGGTATTCAGAGGAATGGGGAGCGATCTGTTGGTCGCCACCGTTCAGAATCGGGTGGGAAATCATGCAATGAGTTCGGCTCCTGCTGACCTGGATATCCCCGTTTTGCGAAAAAACCTGCCTGATATCAAGGCGGCAACCCCGTTAATTGTTACCTCCACCGAGGCGCGGCTGCGCGGCCGTTCACTCAGCACTATGGTGGTGGGGAGCAGAGCGGAATTGTCGGACGTATTAGAGCTGAAGCTTGCGCAGGGCCGCTACCTGAGTGATTTCGATGAGCAAAGTACCTACATCGTGTTGGGGGCGAATGTTGCCGAACAGTGGGCATCGCAGGGGGGCGTAGCTGCTTTAGGTGAGCGCGTGCAGGTGAGTGGATACTTGTTTGAGATTGTAGGAATCCTTCAGCTACAGGGGCGTAATCCTCTGGTTCCCGTTTCGGTTGATGACTCCATCCTGATGCCTATCTCAGGTATGCGCCGTGTCATGCCTGCTCCACAAATCGTCAGCGTGATTGCACGCAACAGCAGCAGCGATACGCTGATGAAAACGGGTTCACAGTTAAAGGATTATTTGACCCCTCTGATGCCGAAGCTTGATATCGCTGTGCAAATCCCACAGCAGCTACTGGAGGGAATGGCGCAGCAGTCGCGGATGTTTTCATGGCTGCTGGCGGGGCTGGGAGGGATTTCCCTGCTTGTGGGTGGGGTGGGGGTGATGAACGTCATGGTGATGAATGTGTCCGAGCGGCGCCGTGAAATTGGTGTTCGTATGGCATTGGGCGCGCGACCGCGTGATATTGCGGGGCTGTTTTTGCTGGAGGCTGTTGTGTTGTCTGCTTGTGGAGCCCTGATCGGGGCGGTGTGTGGCGTTGCGGCGGCGTGGCTGTTTGTCTTTTTTTCAGATTGGTCCACCTTTTCACTTTCGATATTGTCACTTCCCCTTGGCATTGGCAGTTCATTGGCGATTGGTTTGTTTTTTGGGCTTAACCCAGCAATGACTGCGGCTCGGCTCGAACCCGTACAGGCGCTACGCGATGCGTAAATCTATCCTGTGTTTACTGATTTTGTTTTCTGCCCATCAAGGGTATGCAGAAACGGCTTTGAATCCTTCTCAGGCGACGCGGCAGGGGTTGGTGGCAGTCAGTACATCTCTGAATGCACAAACTATCGATCTTACGCTGAGCGATGCGATTTATCTTGGATTACGTGACAATCGCGCGATCCGCAGCGCCTATCTGGATCGTATCGCGCAGAAATTTGATCTTCGTGTTGCGGAGGATCGTTTTACTCCCAAGCTGTCGCTGACGGGCAGCTACCTTTCCAATCGTAATCAAAGCGATCGTTATCGGCAGGGCAATCTAACGCCGACGTCGACACTGCTCACGCCTTATGGCACCCGCTTTAGCCTGGGCTGGACCTACCGCCACACGCAGGCTGATAGTGTGGGGTTGTCACGTAATGATGGAGCCAACATCACGGTGATTCAGCCTTTGCTTCGCGGTGCCGGTAAAGATGTCACGACCGCACCCGTTCAGATTGCGCAACTGACTGAGCAGTTAAATCGTCTGACGCTGAAATCCACCGTTTCACAGACGATTACCCAGATTATCACCGCCTATCGGGAACTGCTGCGCTCGCAGGAGCAACTGCAAATCGCTCGTGATGCGCTGACACGAGCACGCGAACTGGTTGAGGTTAACCGTGCGATGATTGCCGCAGGGCGCATGGCTGAATTTGAAATTGTGCAAACCGAAGCGGAAGTTGCCACACAGGAACTGGCGCATGAGGAAGCCAGAAACCAGCTGGATACCGCGCGCCTTGCGTTGCTGCAACTTCTGGCACTGGATTTAAATACGCTGATTGTGGCAACGGAATCGATGCAGGCACAGCGCGTTGATGTCAATGCCGCTCAGGCGCTGAAACAGGCCGAAGCCTCCCGACCGGCTTATCTCGCACAGATCATCGCTAACGAGCAGGCGGCACTCGGTCTGGCGGTGGCTCGTAACGATCGCCTATGGGATGTCTCGCTAATCGGGGGCGCGAGTCAGGTGCGTGACCGTGCAGCACAGAGCAGCACCTCACGAACCTGGGAGAATTATGTGGGTGTTCAGGTGGAGATCCCTATCGGCGATCTCAGTACCCGTCAGGCGGAGGTGCAAGCGCGAGTCAATGTGCGTAATCAGCACATTCAGCTGGATGAAGTCAGGCAGCAACTTGAACGCGATGTCGCCAATGCGGTGCGTGATATCGGTACGCGCTGGCGGCAGTTCGAGATCTCCCAGCGTGCCCGGGATTTGTCGCGCCGCAAGCTGGAAATTGAACGAGAAAAGCTCACGGTTGGGCGTTCCAGTAACTTTCAGGTGCTGAGTTTCGAGAACGATTTACGCAACGCAGAAAATGCCCGTCTTAATGCTCTGATCGGCTACCTCAATGCGCAGGCTGAACTGGATGAGACGCTGGGCACCACATTACAAAGCTGGGATATCGCACTCAATGATTAGACATCACTTTTGGTCTCAACTGCGCCGGCGTCATCTTATTGTATTGTTGCCGCTCGTGGTGCTTGGCATGCTCATTTGGCTGCTGGCAGGGCGTACGAATGAACAGGAAAGTACGCCTCAGGGGCAATGGTTATCTGTCCAACCCCAATTATTGGAGAATCAATTAGGATTGGTTGGACGCATTCAGGCCGCGAAGCAGACAACGTTGGCGGCTCCATTTGAAGGTATTATCCGCGAGGTTCTGGTACGTGAGGGACAACGAGTCGAGCAAGGGCAAACGTTACTGATACTGGACCCCGGGCAAATCGAGATTCAGCTACGTCAGGCGCAGGCCGAAGTGCTCAAGACTCAGCGCGAGGTACAATCGCTCAGGCAGTGGGAGCAAAGCGCTGAGGTATCACGGGCGCGGCGTGCGGTAAGCTCAGCCCGGTCTACTTTTAGCAATACGCAAGCCAATCTTCGGGATACACAGGCGCTGTTCGAACGTGGCATCGTTGCGCGTATGGAGGTTGATACGTTAAAGCAGCAAATTCATGCGCAGGAGCAGGACCTGATCGCAGCACAAGAGGAGCTGCGAACTGTGCTGGCGCGTGGGAACGGTGAGGATCGTAAGATTGCGGAGATGGAGTTGACCAACGCACAGGTGCGCTATCAAACGCTGGCTACTCAGGTTGAACGACAGACCGTCAAGGCTCCGTTTAGCGGTTTTGTGGTGCGCCCGGCTACGCCTGATAACAGCAAACCTGTAGTCATCCACCCTGGTTTGCTGGTCAGTCAGGGAGCGCCGCTGTTTGGCGTTATTGCTCAGGACCGTTTTCAGGTGGCGACTCGGGTAGAAGAGACGGATCTGCATCAACTGCAAGAGGGGATGGCGGTTAACGTGACCGGGGATGGGTTTGCCGGGCAGACTCTGACAGGCAAGGTTGCGTCGATTGATATGCAGGCCGATGCCGCTGAGATGTCAGGTAGCGGCGCTTATTATGATGTGGTGGTGTCACTTGATACGCCGTTGGCGGATTTAAGGCAAAATATTCGACTGGGGATGAGCGCACGGCTGGCTATTATTGTCTATCGTAATGAGCACGGTATCGCGGTGCCTGCACAGGCTGTGCAGACTGATGAGAATGGTCATGCCTACGTGGTTTACCGTCCGACTGCTGACACACCGTCAAAGAAAATCAACGTGACGTTAGGGAAAACGGTGGCACAGGGCGTCGAAATCTCCGGGCTAGAGGCGGGTGAAGTACAGATTCCGTAATTATCGGCTTAAGCATGTGCCGGATACTAGAAACGATAATGATGAGTATGTCGGTTTCTATTTTTTGATGCAGAAGTGGGTATTAGGGGCGCTAGCACATGCTGCCGTTTATTTCCCCTGAACACCCGCCTCGAAAATTAGCGATGGTAGGATTATTGATTTTGCTTATTCAGCCTTTCCCGCAGCGGTAATATTGCTTTCCATTGGGATATTACGTGGTAAAAGCAGGTCGAACAGATTGTTCAGCGGGTTTGCATTTTTCCCTGGCTCGCCGGTCACAAAGTTGTAATCCATTTCGATTAGATGTTTGAGTCGAGATTCGTAGTTGGCGGGAGCCTGTACCTGTTCGATTAACGGCAAGCCTTCATAGTGTTCCAGAACAAGTTTGAAGAACTCGGTTTGTTTAAATTCCCCAGCATTCCATTCCTGCTTACTTTTTAACACTACCCAATGGCTCCAGGCGCTTTCCTGCTCGCTTGATTCGATTAACGCCGCCCTGCGTTCGTTGACGGTAAAGGTGTTGCTGTCGTCATAAGCAATGAGCGCGAGTTGATCGCGAGATAGCCCTTTAAATGGGTTCGTACCGCGGCCATTAGCGAAGTCATTGGCCTGTTTGGCACGAGCAAGTAATTCTGGATCATCTGTATCTGGCAATTCTTCAGCATGTGTTTTTTGGCTGTTTATGTAGCTGACACCGACTAATTCTTCAATAACGGAATGAGCATACGACGCCAATTTGCTGCGGTTGTTGCTGGTATCTCTTTCTTCTGCATGTGCAGCGGCATTACTCAGTTGTCGGGCTAGCGACGATACGCTGCTATTATCTTTAGTTATTGACTCATCGGAGGATACGGATGACGTCGGTTTGTTCGACGTGCTGCCTGTTACCGCAGATGTGTTTGTTTTTGCCGTGTCTCTAACATCAATGCTTTTGGTGGCGGGAAGGTTATTTAAATTAATCATCTTCAGGTTTCCAGGTAGCAGACTGGTATTTAAAGGATAAGCCACGCAAGAAGGTTGGCTTATCCGATTAACTCATGTTGTTGCACACTGAGCTGTTTTATCTCATTGTGATTTCAACATCCGAATCATGAGTATTGATATTGGCATAAGTAACTCGCAGATCGCATCGAGCACCGTTGCTTGGCGTTGTACCCTTCGTCCACTGTGGGATTTTATTTCCCAGAACATACTTCACAGTATAGGTCATATCAAACTGACAGACCTTGGTTCCAATCTTGTAGCGAACGTGCATTGAACTCACATCGTTGTATGGGCTGGAGATCGTATAAGAATTTGACTGTTTAGCAGATACTACATTCACTGGTGTAGGAGATGCGTTTGCTTGTGAGAAAATTTCCGCACTTGTTGTTGGCGAGAATATAGCGACATCAGTTGAAGCCGAAGCTAAATTCTTAAACGTTACGTTAAATTTCGGTCCTGCATTGGCGGCAGCTGACGCTAACAGTGCTGTTACAACAATAGACGATAACAATACTTTCTTTGTATTCACTTGAAAAACTCCATGTATTTTCATCTGAGGCTACAGTCTTTTATCCTTACTCATACCATATGGCGGAATACAGCGTCTGCGCGCTGTAGCCATAAGACTCAGACAAACCGCGATATGGGCATTAGTATAAAATCGGCAATTGAGTTAAATAACTTTAATTCTTTGTGGTTATGTTGAAATAGATTTATAGCCCGTGTTGATATATATGGCGCGCTATTTTACTGAGCTTATTATTATTTAATTCTAGTGATGTTTTATTTTAATATTATTTCCATTGAATTATATTCATTGCTAATGTTTTGATCTGACTATTCTGAATGCGTTAAATTTTAGCGCATCCTCTCGTGGTGTTATTACAGGAAAACATGGTGTTGCAAACTTGTCACCGAAGCGTGATACCCGAAGCGTTTACTTGTAGACTGCTCGCACTATTTTCACCTTGCTACCCCACATCATTCGAGTGGTGAAAACGTGTCTACACCACCGCCCGACATGTGACGTACGTCGACAAAAGGATTTACCATGTCCGCCCATTCCCCATCGTTAAAGTTTTATCTGGCTATTGGCCTGATTCAGGGGCTGCTCCTTGTCGCGGCGCTGGAAATGAAAGAGGGCGCTCTTCAGGGAATGCTCATAACGATGGCGGTGGTTGGCGGCATCAGTCTGCAATTGCTGGAACGCACTCTCTTTGTGAAAAAGACGTGGCTGTTGGCTGGCGTGCTGACCGTGCTGATGACCGCTATCAGCGGCTGGGTCCTCTTCGAAAATGGACTATTCCGGCTGCTGGATTCCTGGGTGCTGTGTGGCATCCTCCTCGGCTATATCTGCTGTACTTTCATTTGCAGTTGGCCAGACCGTGAAGGGCGATGGCCGTCCTATGACGCACTTTGTAAACACGCCTGGATCAATATTTTTACTGTGCTGTTGGCCTGGCTACTCGTTCTGGTCGTTGTGTTGCTGCTCGTGCTGTGCGGCATGCTGTTCAACATGTTGGGATTCCGGCAGGTAAGTAAAGTATTCAGTCATTACCGATTCTATATGCTGCTTTTGCCGATGGTGTTTTCTCTCGGCATATATATCGGAATGACCAAAGAAACCGTAGTCGGGTTGCTGCGCGGGATTCTACTATCGGCGTGCCGTTTCCTGTTGCCGTTTAGTGCGCTGATCACGGTGGTTTTCACGTTAACGCTGCCTTTTAGCGGTCTGGAACCGATATGGAATACCGGCCGTTCCACCGTCATTCTGTTATGCCTGATGGGCGTAAACCTCTTTTTGATTAACTGCACGTCTCAGGATGATAACGAAGGCCGCGCTTACCCGGTAGTGTTACGCCGGCTGGTTAGCGCCAGTGTGATGTGCTTGCCGATTTTAGTTGGCTTAGCGGGCTATTCCAGCTGGCTGCGCATCGAACAGTATGGCCTGACGCCTTTCCGTTTTCAGTCGATCTTCGTCGTGGCGATCGCGATGCTTTATAGCCTGGCGATGGTATGGGCCGTCATCCGCCGCTCTGGCGTCTGGTTGGGGAATTTGCGCACGAGCAATCCGCTGCTCGCTGCTGTCACCTGCGTTCTGATGGTATTGCTGCATACGCCGGTGTTAAACCCAGAAGCGTTTAGTGCGAGAAATCAGGTTCAGCGTCTGCTTAGCGGGAAAACGCCGGTCGATGATTTTGACCTGTGGGCGCTGCGCGATGAGCTAGGGACGGCGGGCAGGCAGCAGTTTACCTGGCTGTCTGAAGAATTGAAGCAAGACCGGATACTGGATGAGACAGGGCGTCAGGCACTGCGCGATCGGTTGCAGGGACGTCCTGCAAAAGTCCGCCCCGTTCAGGTCGAATGGGTGGGACCGTTGGAAGACGGGGTCGAAAGCCTGTTGCAGGGTGATAATTTTGGTAATCGATGCAGAGAGGAGGCTTGCTTGCTCTTTGCGATTGATTTGACGGGTGACGGCCATAACGAAGTGCTCATTTTTCCTCGGGTGGGCTGGGGCGGCGGTGGCAAGATCCTTGCTCGAGATGAACAGGGGCAGTGGCAGATTGCAGCCAGTCTGTTTGGTGCGATAGGTACGCAGCAACTGATTGAGCTGATTAAGGACGGTGAGGTTGAGGTTGTTACGCCACGCTTCAAGACGGTCAGAATCGGCGACCAGAATATGGAGGTCACGTATCCCTGATTCTGCGTCAAGTTAGGTATTACTTATTGATTCGATAAAGACAACGGATTGGTGATAGTGATCACATTTCTGTACTTTAGCCACATGCGAAAACACATGAGGATAAAGTGATGTCAGTAATTAATACCCAAGTTAAACCATTCAAAAACATGGCTTTCAAAGACGGTCAATTCATTGAGGTGACTGAGAAGAACATCGAAGGCAAATGGAGCGTGTTCTTCTTCTATCCGGCTGACTTTACGTTTGTCTGCCCGACCGAACTGGGTGATGTCGCTGACTATTACGACGAATTCCAACAGCGTGGCGTGGAAATCTACTCTGTTTCCACCGATACCCACTTCACGCACAAAGCGTGGCACAGCAGCTCTGAAACCATTGGCAAAATCAAATACACCATGATCGGTGACCCAACCGGCCAGCTGACGCGTAACTTTGAAAACATGCGCGAAGCAGAAGGCCTGGCCGATCGCGGTACGTTCATCGTTGACCCACAGGGCATCATTCAGGCGGTAGAAATCACGGCGGAAGGTATTGGCCGCGATGCTTCTGACCTGCTGCGTAAAGTGAAAGCGGCGCAGTACGTTGCTTCTCACCCAGGCGAAGTGTGCCCAGCCAAGTGGAAAGAAGGCGAGGCTACGCTGGCTCCGTCTCTGGATCTGGTTGGCAAAATCTAAGCTGACACCTCGGAAAATATGACTGTTTTGTCGGGTGCGTTGCACCCGATTTTTCTGGCCCGGCCTTTTGGGGCCAGCACCCGCGCGATTTTGCCTTTGTACCACCTTGCCTAATTAAGGACGACCGATGCTCGACAATACGATGAAAGTCCAGTTGAAAGCCTATCTGGAAAAATTAACCAAACCTGTTGAGTTGATTGCGACTCTGGATGACTCTGCTAAATCTGCTGAAGTCAGAACCCTGCTGGCTGAGATTGCTGAGCTGTCCGATCGGGTAAGTTTTATTGAAAAGAATGATCTGGCAGTACGTAAGCCTTCATTCCTGATTACCAATCCAGATTCCCAAAGCGGCCCGCGTTTTGCTGGTGCGCCAATGGGACACGAATTTACCTCCCTGATTCTGGCGTTATTGCAGGTGGGCGGCCATCCGTCGAAAGAGGCGAAAGAATTACTCGACCAAATCCGCCATCTTGACGGTTCGTTCCACTTTGAAACGTATTACTCGCTGTCCTGCCACAACTGCCCGGACGTGGTGCAGGCGCTGAATTTAATGGCGGTCTTGAATCCAAATATCACCCATACCGCGATTGACGGTGGCGTGTTCCAGGATGAGATCCAAAGCCGTAATGTCATGGGCGTTCCGACCGTTTTCCTGAACGGCGAACACTTCAGTCAGGGTCGGACGAGCCTGGCTGAGATTGTGACGAAAATCGATACCGGCGCGGGCGCTAAACAGGTTGAGAAGCTGAATCAGCGTGACGTCTATGATGTGTTAATCATCGGTAGCGGCCCGGCGGGCGCAGCGGCGGCGGTCTATTCGGCTCGTAAAGGTATTCGCACCGGGTTGGTTGGTGAACGCTTTGGCGGTCAGGTACTGGATACCGTCGATATCGAAAACTACATTTCCGTTCCGAAAACGGAAGGGGCCAAACTGGCAACCGCGCTGAAGAGCCATGTGGATGACTACGATGTTGATGTGATCGACGCGCAGAGCGCAGAAGCCCTAATTCCTGGTGGCGAACCGGGTAAACCGCATCAGGTGATTACCGTATCCGGTGCGACGTTGAAAGCGCGGAGTGTGATCATTGCGACCGGTGCGCGCTGGAGAAACATGAATGTACCCGGCGAAGATCAGTACCGTACGCGCGGCGTAACATATTGCCCGCACTGTGATGGCCCGCTGTTTAAAGGCAAACACGTCGCGGTGATTGGCGGCGGAAACTCCGGTGTCGAAGCGGCTATCGATCTGGCTGGCGTGGTGAAACATGTCACGCTGCTTGAGTTTGCGCCGGAACTGAAAGCGGATTCGGTATTGCAGGAGAAAGTACGTAGCTTACCGAACGTTGACATCATCCTGAATGCGCAAACGACTGAAGTGAAAGGGGATGGACAGAAGGTGATGGGGCTGAGCTACAAAGATCGTCTTACCGATACGGTGCATGATTTAGCGCTGGAAGGGATCTTCGTACAGATTGGCCTGCTGCCTAACACCCACTGGCTGGAAGGTACGGTAGCCAGAAACCGCATCGGTGAAATTGAGATCGATGCCAAGTGCGAAACCAGCGTGAAAGGGGTCTTTGCTGCCGGCGACTGTACGACGGTGCCGTACAAGCAGATCATTATCGCGACGGGTGAAGGCGCAAAAGCGTCCTTGAGCGCCTTTGACTACCTGATCAGAACCCGTGCATAACATCGGCCTGTTGAGGACGAAGGTGGATATATTTGCCATCCTTCAGTTTCTCTGACGACGATCTTAACGTTCCGCGCGGCGATGCCTCATAAAGAGGTGTCGCCGCGTTTTTGCTTTTGATCGTAAAATTTTTTCTTTCGATCGTAAAAAGTAGATCTCAGCCCTTGCTAAAGGACAATAAGAAATTCATAATGCTCGCCGCTTTGTGCTGCTGCCCGTTTTTTACTGTCTACACAGCATCATATTTCGAGCACAAGCGTTACCTCAATCCGCATCATTTTTTATCAGTTAATACAAAAAATCATATTCTTCTTAACAGACTTATCCACAGGCTGTTGATTGGTTATTTATTGATCACGCCATGTTATTGATAAAATGCGGTAGAGTATCTTATTGATATCTATTCATAAATTTTACTTATAAAATGCTATAACTATCGCTTGTACTTTTTGTGACAGTTGATTGGCAAAGGTTTTTTTTATTTATTCACAGCGTGTGCGACAAACTGATGACAATAGTTTGAGCGGCTCACGCATCACGCGGTAATCCTTTCTCTACTGCACGAATAAGTCGTTTTTTCTGTGTGGATTGGACGTCGATTCCCAGTGATGCACGACGTTCCAACTGCTGATGAATCGCCCAGTGGATATGTTCATCCAACAGTTCGCTTTCACCCAGACGGGCTTGCAGCGCCAGTACGATACTGTCCTGATAGGGGGCATTCCCCAGTGCGACGGCAATATTGCGTAGCCAGCGGAGATGGCCGATGCGCCGGATCGGTGACCCTTCCGTAATTCGCAGAAATTTCTCTTCATTCCAGCCGAATAGCGCCAGCAGTTCTGGCGTATGCAGCGCGGCACGCGGGCTGAAATCCGCCTCGTCGGTAAGCTGCGAAAACCGATTCCACGGGCAAATCAGCTGACAGTCATCGCAGCCGTAGATGCGATTACCCATTAGTGGACGAAATTCTTCAGGAATCGGACCTTCCAGTTCGATGGTCAGATAGGAAATGCAGCGGCGGGCATCAACGGTATAAGGTGCGACAATCGCGCCAGTTGGGCAGGTGGTCATGCAGGCGACACATCGACCGCACTGTTCTTCCTGTGGGCGATCGACGGGTAGGGGTAAATCGATTAGCAGTTCACCGAGAAAGAACCAGGAGCCAGCCTCTCTGTTCAGAATTAGTGAGTGTTTACCAACCCAGCCAAGCCCAGCTTTCGCAGCCAAAGGACGCTCCATAATGGGAGCGGAATCGACAAAGGGGCGAAAATTTAATTCACCGCAGTATTCCTGAATTTGGTCGCCGAGTTTTTTCAGACGTTGGCGTAATAGCTTGTGGTAATCACGGCCGAGCGCATAACGGCTAACATAGCCGAGCTCTGGGTTTTTTAAGGTACTGGCGAATGCGGCTTTGGCTGGCAGGTAATTCATACGTACGCTGATGACGCGCAATGTGCCGGGCAGCAATTCATGCGGACGCGCCCGCAGCATGCCGTGGCGCGCCATCCAGTCCATTTCCCCGTGGTATTGCTTATCCAGCCAATCCTGAAGCCGAGGTTCTTCTGCGGACAAATCAGTGTCGCAGATGCCGACCTGCTGGAACCCTAATGCCTGTCCCCATTGTTTGATGTGTTGCGCTAATTCGTTGAGATCGTAGGGGTATGACATGATGGGGCCACAGAAATAAACAAGACGTGCCGATGTTACCATATTCGCGCCGCAGAGCCGATGCCTGCTGAGACGTGGAGAATGCTGGCGGTCGTTTAGGTTGCTTGCTAATTTTAAGTCATTGTAATGAAAACTAAGAGCAGATGATGGCGGGTTATGACCGGAAGCGAGAGGATGAGTTGCCTGATTCGGTGTTTTACGCCGAGTGGGTGCGGCGTGAGGAAGCCAGAGCAGCCAGCGAGTCGGGGCTTTCGCTGTGGGAACTCATGCAGCGTGCGGGAGAAGCCGCATTTCAGGTGGCTCGCCGATGCTATCCCTCAGCTCGCCGTTGGCGGGTGCTGGCTGGACACGGCAATAACGGCGGCGATGGATATGTGGTCGCCAGTTTGGCGCTGGCGGCGGGCATTGACGTGGATGTTGTTGCCTGTGTCAGCGATAAACCACTGCCCGACGAGGCTCATCTTGCGCGCCAGCGCTGGCTGGAAGAGGGCGGTCATGTTCAGGACGCGAGTGCGCAGGATGTTGATATACCTTGGCCGGATGGGATCGATCTCATTGTGGATGGTCTACTGGGAACCGGTCTTTCTGCTGCACCGCGTGCGCCTTATGCTGCGTTAATGACGAAGGCGAATGCCCATCCCGCTCCCATTGTTTCACTGGATATTCCCTCTGGTTTAGATGCCGAAACCGGCACCTGTGCGGGCGTTGCGATTTGTGCGGCACAGACGGTGACGTTTATCGCGCTGAAACCGGGACTACTGACCGGTCGCGCCCGTGAGCACGTCGGAACATTACATTATCATTCGTTAGGATTGCAGGCGTGGCTGGGCAATCAAACCGCGCCGATACGGCGACTGACTGCTGCGCAACTTCCCGAGTGGTTGACGCCTCGTCCAGCCGGACAACATAAAGGTGATAACGGCAGGCTGCTGGTGGTAGGCGGCAACGTCGGCTTAGGCGGTGCGGTATTGATGTCTGCGGATGCGGCGTTACACAGCGGCGCAGGATTGGTGCGAGTACTTACTCACAAGCAATATCAGTCGGCGTTTCTGACGGTTCGGCCTGAGCTGATGGTGCAAGAATTGACGACAGAGACGCTGCGGCAGGGGCTGGAATGGGCCGATGTCGTGGTGATTGGACCCGGTTTAGGGCAGGATGAATGGGGCAAAAGCGCGCTGCGTCTGGCAGAAAATTGTAACAAACCCATGTTATGGGATGCGGATGCGCTTAACCTGCTGGCAATCAATCCGCATAAGCGGCAGAATCGCGTGCTGACACCTCACCCCGGTGAGGCGGCTCGTTTACTGAATTGCCGCGTCTCTGATATTGAAAGTGATCGCTTACTTGCGGCCACAAAGTTGGTAAAACGCTATGGCGGCGTTGTCGTATTGAAAGGTGCGGGAACGGTGATTGCCAGCGAGCGAGACGAGGTTGCCATTGCTGATGTGGGAAACCCCGGCATGGCGACAGGCGGCATGGGTGATGTGCTGTCAGGTATCGTTGGCGGTTTGCTGGCGCAAAAGCTCTCGCTGTATGATGCTGCCTGTGCAGGGTGTGTCGTTCACGGTGCGGCGGCCGATTGGCTGGCAGCGCGACGAGGTACCCGAGGTATGCTGGCAACCGATTTACTGCCTGTGCTGTTCCGATATGTTAATCCCGAGCGGGTGTTTCCAGAGCCGATGCTTTCAGAACCTATGTTTTTAGAACAATAGATAGAATGAAAAAAATAGTCTTACTTCTGCCGGATGAGGCAGCAACGATCTCGTTAGGTACGGCGCTGGCGAAAGCCTGTGACGGTGCTTGTGTTATCCACCTTTATGGCGACCTCGGTGCGGGAAAAACGACGTTTAGTCGCGGTTTCCTACAGGCGCGCGGTCATCAGGGCAATGTTAAAAGCCCCACTTATACGCTGGTCGAGCCTTATGCGTTATCGCCGCTGGCGGTCTACCACTTTGATCTCTATCGACTGGCCGACCCGGAAGAGTTGGAGTTTATGGGGATCCGCGATTATCTGACACAGGATGCCATCTGCTTGATTGAATGGCCTCAGCAGGGCGCTGGCGTGCTGCCCGATGCGGATATCGAACTGCATTTACGCTATCAGGATCAGGGCCGACAGGCTGAGCTGTCCGCTGTCTCTGCGGCGGGAGACGCGATGTTGCAACATTTTTCTCTTCAGCCAGGAACAACAGAATCATGATGAGTCGTATGGTTAAGCTGTTCATCGGTGTATGGCTGTTGCTGGCAAGCTCGGCGTGGGCGGCCAACCTGTCGGATATTAAGGTGGATAATGCGTCAGGTCAGGCCACTGTGCGCCTGAGCTTTAGCGGTCAGCCTATTTATGCTTTTTTCCCGCTCAGTAACCCCGCCAGAGTGGTCATCGATATTCGTCAGACTGGCATTATTCAGGGGTTACCGTTGGATTTCAGCGGGCAAAATCTGATTAAGCGTGTGCGAACCAGCAACGCGCAGGACGCACAAAGCCTGCGTTTGGTGCTGGATTTAACCCAGGCGGCTAAAACGCGGGCGGTGACGCAAAAAGAAGGGTCTGGTTACGTTGTGGTTTTCACCATCACCGGTGACAAAGCAAAAACGGTGCAAGCCTCTGCGCCTCCTGCTTCACGTCAGCAAAATAGTGCGCCGCCAGAACCGGCCAAAAATCCGTTTACCAACAAACCGACTGTTGCCGTCAATACCAGTTCGTCATCTACCCGCGTGCCAGCACGACAGGGGAATGAACGCGTCGTTGTGGCGATTGATGCCGGGCACGGTGGACAGGACCCAGGGGCGATTGGCACGAACGGGCTGCGGGAGAAAAATGTCACCATTTCTATCGCGCGTAAGCTACAAGCCTTACTGAATAACGATCCGGCCTTTAAAGGCGTGCTGACGCGTGACGGCGACTACTTTATCTCCGTCATGGGGCGTTCGGACGTGGCGCGTAAGCAGGGCGCGAATCTGTTAGTGTCGATTCACGCGGATGCGGCACCGAACCGCAATGCGAAAGGTGCGTCTGTTTGGGTACTGTCCAACCGCCGTGCGAACAGTGAAATGGCAAACTGGCTGGAACAGCATGAGAAGCAGTCTGAACTGTTGGGCGGGGCAGGCGATCTGTTAGCAAACAGCAGCGCGGATCCTTACCTCAGTCAGGCGGTACTGGATCTGCAATTTGGTCACTCTCAGCGAGTGGGGTATGACGTCGCGACCAAGGTGCTGCGTGAGCTCCAGCGCGTCGGGGGGCTGCATAAACGACTGCCTGAGCACGCGAGTTTGGGCGTGTTGCGCTCGCCGGATATTCCTTCTCTACTGGTGGAAACCGGATTTATCACCAATGTCTCGGAAGAGCGACTGCTGGGGAGTAACGACTATCAGGAAAAAATCGCCAATGCGATTTATCAGGGGTTGAGAAGTTACTTCCAAACTCATCCGATTCAATCCCTCCCAAAGCAGGAAAGCCGCCCACGACAGTCGGCGGCAAGTGATAGAGCAACGTCGGGCGGTAACGTAACCGCAGCAAAAGCGAGTGCGGGCAGCATGCGTCATACCGTTGCACGTGGTGAAACGCTCTCTTCGATTGCCCGGCGCTATGGCGTGAGTCTCGCGGCTATGCGTGACGTGAATAAGCTGAACAAGGACATTGTCTGGGTTGGACAGCGCTTGAATATTCCGGCTACTGGGACGAGGCAGGCGGCATCCACACCTGCGCCTAAAAAGGCAGCGCCAGTGAAGCATAAGGTCGTAAAGGGTGATAGCCTGAGTGCGATTGCTGCCCGTTACGGTGTCAGCATGAAAGAGATCCAACAGGCGAATAATATGCGCTCCGGCACGGTACAGCTGGGGCAAACGCTGGTTATTCCGTCTGTCTGATTCTTCATGCTGACGATGTCGATAGATTGAGGATAGTAAGAGGGATACGCCATGCCGATTCAGGTGTTGCCACCGCAACTGGCTAACCAGATCGCTGCCGGAGAAGTGGTTGAGCGTCCGGCTTCGGTCGTGAAGGAGCTGGTGGAAAACAGTCTGGATGCAGGTGCGACCCGGATTGATATCGACATAGAACGCGGCGGCGCGAAACTGATCCGTATTCGTGATAATGGTTCGGGGATCGGAAAGGATGAATTAACGCTGGCGCTGGCGCGTCATGCGACCAGCAAAATTGCCACGCTCGACGATCTGGAAGCCATCGTGAGTATGGGGTTTCGCGGAGAAGCGCTGGCAAGTATCAGTTCCGTCTCTCGTCTAACCCTGACATCGCGTACCGCCGAACAATCCGAAGCCTGGCAGGCCTACGCCGAAGGGCGTGACATGGCGGTGACGGTTAAACCCGCGGCTCACCCTGTGGGCACCACGCTGGAAGTGCTGGATCTGTTTTATAACACGCCCGCCCGCCGTAAATTTATGCGCACCGAAAAAACCGAATTCACACATATTGATGAGGTGGTGCGCCGCATCGCGCTGGCGCGTTTTGATGTCGCCATCACGCTGCATCATAACGGTAAGCTGATACGGCAGTACCGTGCTGCGCCGGATAAAAACCAGTATGAACGCCGTTTGGGCAGCATCTGCGGGGCGACGTTCCTGCAACATGCGCTGGTCGTGTCATGGCAACACGGCGATCTCACCATTCATGGCTGGGTGGCCGATCCGGTTGGGGCCAAGCAGCTGCCGGATATGCAATATTGTTACGTGAACCAGCGCATGATGCGTGACCGGCTGATTAATCATGCCATTCGGCAGGCTTATCAGGATCAGCTTAGTGACGAGCAGCAGCCCGCCTATGTGCTGTATCTGGAGATCGACCCGCATCAGGTGGATGTCAATGTGCATCCTGCCAAGCATGAGGTACGGTTCCATCAGGCGCGTCTGGTGCATGACTTCATCTATCAGGCGGTGATGTCCGTTCTGCAACAGGCATCCTCACCGGCGCTTGGCATAACAGAGCCGGAGACCGGGAAACCCGTGCAATGGCAGCAGGAAAACCGCACCGCCGCCGGTGAAAACCATTTTGCCCAGCCGTCACGCACCGATAGTTCGCCGTCGTATGGTGGGAAAACGCCGCGCGCAGGTCATTCCGGTCAGGCGAAAGAATCTGCTTATTCCGGCTATCAGCCAGCGAATCCGTACCAGAAGAAGCAGGGTGATCTGTATAAGGCGCTGCTGCAACCTGCGGATAACGCAGCAAGTGTACCGCCGTCGTCTGGCGAGCGTATTGCTGTACCGTCGAGTCACGTTATGTCGCCGGATAGGGTTGTCCCATCCTCGGTATCGCATGACGCACCGCCAAATCGAACCGCGACGGACACCGCAGCCAGCAATAACAAGCAACGTGCGCCGGTTGAATCACCGCTGGAAAGCCAATCAAACGGTTTTGGGCGGGTATTGACGGTTTATCCGCCGTGCTACGCGCTGTTGGAGTACCATAAAGGATTGGCGATGCTGTCGCTTTCCGTTGCTGAACGCTATCTGAAAGCGGTGCAGTTGACGCCATCGGAAGAAGGGTTGCGGGCGCAGCCGTTGCTGATTCCGCAGCGCCTGACGTTGAGTAAATCTGAGCTGAACGTTTTGTCTGCCCATCACGCTTTGCTGGCGCGTTTTGGTATTGATGTCGTGGTTGAGTCACAACGTGCCACATTGCGTGCCGTACCTTTACCATTGCGCCAACAAAATTTACAAAACTTGATCTCCGAACTGATAGGCTATCTGGCCGACTATCAGACGGTTGAGACACAGCAGGTGGAACCTGGCGAATTGGCGTCGTGGATGGCAACGCGATTGCAGAGTGAGCAGGAAAGCTGGAGTCATTCTCAAGCCATACAATTACTGGCGGATGTCGAGCGGCTTTGTCCGCAGTTGGCGAAAACGCCGCCGTCTGAACTTTTATCTATGATGGACATCCAGGATGCCATCAAGGCTTTAAAGCATGAGTGATGTAGAAAACGCGTCGTTGCCGCCCGCCATTTTTATCATGGGGCCGACGGCGTCAGGAAAAACGGCATTGGCAATGGCGTTACGAGAATATTTGCCAGTAGAGTTGATTAGCGTAGATTCCGCCCTCATCTATAAAGATATGGATATTGGGACAGCGAAACCGAGTGCGGAAGAGCTGGCACTGGCCCCGCATCGGTTAATCGACATTCTCGATCCGACAGAGTCCTATTCTGCGGCGGATTTTCGCCGTGATGCGCTACGTGAGATGGCGGACATTACCGCCGCCGGGCGCATTCCCCTGTTAGTCGGGGGAACGATGCTGTATTTCAAGGCGCTGCTGGAGGGACTTTCTCCTCTGCCGCCAGCCGATCCTGCCGTGCGCCAACGCATTGAAGAGCAGGCAAAAGAAATCGGCTGGGAAGCGATGCATCGGCAGCTCGGTGAGATCGATCCGGTAGCAGCAATTCGGATTCATCCAAATGATCCGCAGAGACTCTCGCGAGCACTGGAAGTTTTTTTCGTTTCAGGTAACACTTTAACTGAACTGACAAAAACGTCTGGCGACGCGCTGCCCTATCAGGTTCATCAGTTTGCTATCGCCCCGGCGACGCGTGAATTGTTGCATGAGCGGATTGAACAGCGTTTTCATCAGATGTTGGCGGCAGGTTTTGAGACAGAAGCCCGGACATTGTTTGCCCGGCATGACCTTCATACGGATATGCCCTCTATTCGTTGTGTTGGTTATCGCCAGATGTGGTCATATTTATCCGGTGAAATTGATTACGATGAGATGGTTTATCGGGGAATTTGTGCGACGCGTCAGTTAGCGAAGCGGCAAATGACCTGGTTGCGCGGTTGGGATGATGTCTGCTGGCTGGATAGCGAAAAACCGACTGAAGCACTGGACAAGGTGATACAGGTTGTTAGTGCATAGGTTGAGTGATTGTGTACAATCGGTGAGTCTCAGCGTGCAAGTTTTTTTACACCGTTATTTTAGAGCCGTAGGGTTCTTTGTTACAAACAACATACAAATAAGGAAAATATAGAATGGCTAAGGGGCAATCTTTGCAAGATCCGTTCTTGAACGCTTTGCGTCGTGAACGTGTTCCGGTTTCGATTTATTTGGTGAACGGTATTAAGTTGCAAGGTCAGATCGAATCTTTCGATCAGTTCGTGATTTTGTTGAAAAACACGGTAAGTCAGATGGTTTATAAGCACGCCATCTCTACAGTTGTTCCTTCTCGCCCAGTCTCTCACCATAGCAACAATCCAGGCGGCAGCAACAACTATCACGGTAGTAACACGACTGCTCAGCAGCAGTCGCAGGAAGCTGATGACGCCGAATAAGGCGTATTGTCAATTCACCACGGCGTGGGAGAGCTGGACGCATCGCTCGGCTCCTTCGCTGTGGTGTTTTTTGCTCGTTTGAGAGGTTACTCGCTTGTTTGACCGTTATGAATCAGGTGAACGGGCCATATTAGTTCATATTTTCTTTTCGCAAGATAGAGATACAGAAGATCTGCTGGAGTTTGAATCTCTGGTTTCTTCTGCCGGTATTGAATCCTTGCAGGTTGTTACTGGCAGCCGTAAGTCGCCTCACCCCAAGTATTTTGTCGGGGAAGGCAAAGCTGAAGAAATTGCTCAGGTAGTAAAAGAAACGGGCGCGTTTGTCGTGCTGTTTGATCATGCGCTGACGCCTGCTCAGGAACGTAATCTTGAGCGTTTGTGCGAGTGCCGAGTTATCGACCGTACCGGACTGATTTTAGATATTTTTGCCCAGCGTGCACGTACGCACGAGGGGAAATTACAGGTAGAACTGGCACAGCTGCGCCACCTTGCGACCCGACTGGTTCGCGGCTGGACGCACCTTGAACGTCAGAAAGGCGGTATCGGTTTGCGTGGCCCGGGTGAAACCCAGCTTGAAACCGACCGTCGTTTATTGCGTAACCGTATCATGCAGATACTGTCGCGTCTTGAACGGGTAGAAAAACAGCGTGAACAAGGGCGCCGGTCGCGGGTTCGTGCCGATGTCCCCACCGTTTCGCTGGTGGGCTATACCAACGCGGGTAAATCCACGCTGTTTAACACGATTACATCGGCGGGCGTCTATGCCGCCGATCAGTTATTTGCCACACTGGACCCAACATTGCGCCGCATTCAAGTGGATGATGTGGGTGATACGGTGCTGGCGGATACCGTAGGTTTTATCCGGCAGTTACCCCATGATTTGGTGGCTGCGTTTAAGGCTACATTACAGGAAACACGTCAGGCCTCGCTGCTGCTGCACGTTGTTGATGCCGCCGATCCTCGTCTTGACGAGAACATTGAAGCGGTTGATGACGTATTGGCGGAAATTGAGGCGGACGAAATACCTGCGCTGTTGGTAATGAACAAGATTGATATGCTGGATGATTTCGTTCCGCGTATCGATCGCAACGAAGAGAATCTACCGGTACGGGTCTGGCTTTCAGCACAGACTGGTGATGGTATTCCGTTGCTATTTCAGGCATTGACTGAGCGGCTTTCTGGGGAAATCGCACAACATACTTTGCATCTTCCCCCGCAGGCAGGACGCTTGCGTAGTCGTTTTTACCAGCTTCAGGCAATAGAAAAAGAATGGATTGAAGAGGATGGGCAAATTGGTCTGGTTATTCGTATGCCGATTGCTGACTGGCACCGCCTCTGCAAAAAAGAGCAGGAACTGCTGGACTATATTGTCTGATTTGACTGGTACAAACAGTCTGAGCGGCGAAATAGTCTGACGGACTCTGGGATATTGAACCTGAAGAACACCTATCATAAAGAATGGAGCTAAAACATGGCGTGGAATCAGCCCGGTAATAACGGACAAGACCGCGACCCGTGGGGGAGCAGCAGCAATAATGGCGGCAACTCTGGCGGAAATAACAATAAAGGTGGCCGAGATCAGGGGCCGCCGGATCTGGACGACATCTTCCGTAAACTGAGCAAAAAACTCGGCGATCTGGGTGGCGGAAAAGGTTCTGGCTCAAGCAACAGCGGAAATTCTGGCGGCCCAGCACTGGGTGGCCGGATTGTCGGTATCGCTGCCGTCGCTGCGGTTGTCATCTGGGCTGCTACTGGTTTCTATACCATTAAAGAAGCGGAACGCGGTGTCGTCACGCGCTTTGGTAAATTCAGCCATTTGGTTGGTCCGGGTCTTAACTGGAAACCGACCTTCATCGATTCTGTTCGCGCGGTGAACGTTGAATCGGTGCGTGAATTGGCGACGTCGGGCGTGATGTTGACGTCAGATGAAAACGTCGTGCGCGTTGAAATGAACGTGCAGTATCGTGTCACGCAGCCAGAACAATATCTGTTCAGTGTAACCAATGCGGATGACAGCCTGCGTCAGGCAACTGACAGCGCGCTGCGTGGCGTTATTGGTAAGTACACGATGGACAAAATTTTGACCGAAGGCCGTACCATTGTGCGTACGGATACTCAGCGTGTACTGGAAGAAACTGTTCGTCCGTACAACATGGGTATCACGCTGCTGGACGTCAACTTCCAGACCGCACGTCCGCCGGAAGAAGTGAAGGCCGCGTTTGATGATGCGATTGCCGCACGTGAAAACGAACAGCAATATATTCGTGAAGCGGAAGCGTACGCGAACGAAGTGCAGCCACGTGCTAACGGTCAGGCGCAACGTATTCTGGAAGAGTCTCGCGCTTATAAAACCCGTACCGTTCTGGAAGCTCAGGGTGAAGTTGCCCGTTTTGCCAGAGTTTTACCGGAATATAAAGCTGCACCGGAAATCACCCGTGAGCGTTTGTATATCGAAACGATGGAACGCGTACTGAGCCATACCCGTAAAGTTCTGGTCAATGACAAGGGGGGCAACCTGATGGTGCTGCCGTTGGATCAGATGCTGCGTGGACAAGGCGGTGAAAATACGCAAAGCAATAACAGCAGCAGCGCTAACCCACTGCGTTTGCCTGGCAACAGCAGCGGTGCGACGAATAGCAATCAAACGCGCAGCAGTAACAATGGAAATATCATGGATCAGCGCAGAGCAAATGCGCAGCGTGATGACTTCACTCGAGTAGGGAGAGAATAATCGATGCGTAAGCCCTTACTATTTATCCTGATCCTGGTACTGATGGTGGTCTATGCGTCACTGTTTGTGGTGCAGGAAGGCCAGCGCGGCATTGTGATGCGTTTCGGCAAAGTATTGCGTGATGACGACAATAAGCCGCTGATCTATGCACCGGGATTGCAGTTCAAGATTCCGTTTATCGACTCAGTGAAAATGCTGGATGCGCGTATCCAGACCATGGAAAACCAGGCTGACCGCTTTATCACCAAAGAGCAGAAAGACCTGATTGTCGATTCTTACCTTAAATGGCGTATCAGCGATTTCAGCCGTTACTATCTGGCAACGGGCGGTGGTGATATCTCTCAGGCTGAAGTGCTGCTGAAACGTAAGTTCAGTGACCGTCTGCGTTCCGAGATTGGTCGTCTGGATGTGAAAGGCATTGTTACCGACTCGCGTGGTCAACTGATGTCTGACGTGCGTGAAGCGCTGAATACCGGTACCGGTGAAACGACCGAAGCCGATAATGCGATTGCTTCTGCTGCTGCGCGTGTTGAGAAAGAGACAACGAGCAACGAACCTCATATCAACCCTAACAGTATGGCTGCGCTGGGTATTGAGGTTATCGATGTGCGAATTAAGCAAATCAACCTGCCAACTGAAGTCTCTGACGCGATTTATCAACGTATGCGTGCAGAGCGTGAAGCGGTAGCGCGTCGCCACCGTTCACAAGGTCAGGAAGAGGCTGAAAAGCTGAAAGCGACGGCCGACTATGAAGTCACCCGTACGCTGGCTGAAGCTGAACGTCAGGGACGTATCACCCGTGGT
The DNA here is from genome assembly GCF_016950255.1 of Pectobacterium brasiliense. Taxonomy (NCBI): domain Bacteria; kingdom Pseudomonadati; phylum Pseudomonadota; class Gammaproteobacteria; order Enterobacterales; family Pectobacteriaceae; genus Pectobacterium; species Pectobacterium brasiliense. Next base: position 364,843 of record NZ_JACGFN010000003.1, read on the forward strand.
GAAGGGGATGCCGAAGCGGCGAAACTGTTTGCTAACGCATTCAGTGAAGATCCTGACTTCTACTCTTTCGTTCGTAGCCTGCGCGCGTATGAAAGCAGCTTCAGTAATAATCAGGACGTGATGGTGCTCAGCCCGGATAGCGACTTCTTCCGCTACATGAAGTCACCGGAAAGCAGCATGGTTCCACGCCGCTGATAGTCATTCACTGACGTCTTATCAAGCCCGGGTTCTTTCTCCGGGCTTTTTTTTGCCATTTTCTGGCAGAGACAAATCCAAGCGTTTGGTCCTGTTTGTACTTAAAGCAGGAAAGGGGGTGGTTATGAATTCAACGATTTGGCTGGCGCTCGGGCTGGTTTTGGTGCTCGAAGGATTGGGGCCGCTACTGTTTCCCCGCCTCTGGCGACGTATGATTTTGGGAATAGCGCAGTTGCCGGATACTATTTTGCGCCGTTTTGGCGGCGGAATAGTTGTTGCAGGGTGCGTGATCTACTACATGTTGCGTAGCCGGATGGGTGGCTAAAATTAAGCGGAAAAATGTGCGCAATCGTGTGCTAAAAGTACTGAAAGCATCCAAATGAGATGGTAGAATCCTTTTTTAAGCAACCTGGTGATTCTTGAAATGGGTAAGAACGTCGTCGTACTGGGCACCCAATGGGGTGACGAAGGTAAAGGCAAGGTCGTTGACCTGCTGACTGAACGGGCTAAATATGTTGTGCGCTATCAGGGTGGACACAACGCTGGCCACACGCTGGTTATCAACGGTGAAAAAACCGTCCTTCATTTAATTCCTTCTGGCATTCTGCGTGAAAATGTTGTCAGCATCATCGGTAACGGTGTTGTGCTGGCGCCTGACGCATTGATGAAAGAAATGACGGAGCTTGAAGCGCGTGGCGTCCCGGTACGCGAACGTCTGCTGCTTTCTGAAGCCTGTCCGTTAATCCTGCCTTATCACGTCGCGCTGGATAACGCGCGTGAAAAAGCGCGTGGTGCGAAAGCAATTGGTACGACTGGCCGTGGTATCGGCCCTGCGTATGAAGATAAAGTTGCTCGCCGTGGCCTGCGCGTTGGCGATCTGTTTGATAAAGAAACCTTTGCTGTCAAACTGAAAGAGATCGTCGAATACCATAACTTCCAGTTGGTTAACTACTATAAAGCGGATGCCGTCGACTACCAGAAAGTGTTGGACGACGTGTTAGCGATTGCCGATATTCTGACTGGCATGGTCGTTGATGTTTCCGATCTGCTGTACAAAGCGCACTTGCGTGGCGATTTCGTCATGTTTGAAGGCGCGCAGGGTACACTGCTGGATATCGACCACGGTACTTATCCGTACGTGACCTCTTCAAACACCACTGCGGGCGGCGTTGCTACCGGCTCTGGTCTGGGTCCACGCTATGTAGACTACGTACTGGGTATCGTTAAAGCTTACTCTACCCGTGTAGGTGCAGGTCCATTCCCGACTGAACTGTTTGAAGACGTGGGCGAGCATCTGTCTCAGAAAGGTAACGAGTTTGGCGCGACCACGGGTCGTCGTCGTCGTACCGGCTGGCTGGATGCGGTTGCCGTACGTCGTGCAGTACAGATCAACTCGCTGTCTGGTTTCTGCCTGACCAAGCTGGATGTTCTGGACGGCCTGAAAGAGATTAAAATCTGCGTAGGCTATCGCCTGCCGAACGGCACCGAAGTGGATACCACTCCGCTCGCTGCTGAAGGCTGGGAAGGTCTTGAGCCGATTTACGAAACGATGCCAGGTTGGTCTGAAAGCACGTTTGGTGTGAAAGATCACAGCAAACTGCCGCAGGCTGCGCTGAACTACATCAAACGTATCGAAGAAATCACTGGTGTGCCGATTGATATTATTTCTACCGGCCCAGATCGTAGCGAAACGATGGTGCTGCGCGATCCGTTCGACGCTTGATTTTGCCACCCTTAATGGGTGAGGCGAAGATGAAAAAGGACGGGATTCCCGTCCTTTTTGCTATCTGCCGTTTGGCCGTCGTGGTGTGAACGACGACGGCTTCTACCTGTTATTCCTGAACGTCTTTGGCCTTCTGCGCTTTGTTCTTCAGGCCATCCAGCAGCTTATTGTGGATATTGCCGAACCCGCCGTTGCTCATCACCAGAATGTGGTCGCCAGGCTGTGCGGTCTTGACGATGTTTTCTACCAGCGTGTCAATATCTGCGCTCCAGTGAGCGGGCTGTACGCAGGCTTCCGCAACTTCTACCACCTGCCATGGAATATGTGTCGGCTGGAAGAGGAAAACTTCATCGGCGCGGCCTAATGACGGTGCTAGCTCGTTTTTGCACATCCCCAATTTCATGGTGTTCGAACGGGGTTCAAGCACAGCCAAAATCCGAGCCGTACCGCCAACCTTGCTGCGTAGCGCCGACAGCGTCGCCAGAATTGCGGTAGGGTGGTGCGCAAAATCGTCATAAACCGTGACGCCGTGCTCCGTACCGCGTAACTCCAGACGACGACGTGCGTTGATAAATCCACCCAGTGCGCGGCAGGCATCAGCAGGCAGTACGCCAACATGGTGAGCTGCAGCAATGGCCATCAGCCCGTTGTGCATATTGTGTTCGCCCACCAGTTTCCAGTGGACTTCACCGACGAGTTCATTGTTCAGGTAAACCTGATATTGGCTGGCATCGATCGATACTTTTTGTGCCCGCCATGTGCCTTCTTCGCCAACCAGTTCCTGCTCGCTCCAGCATCCCATTCCCATCACCTGTTTGAGGTTAAGGTCATTGGCTGGCAGGATGATTTTCCCGCTGCCGGGCACCAGTCGCACAAGATGGTGGAACTGTTTCTGAATGGCTTTCAGATCGTCAAAGATGTCGGCGTGATCGAACTCAAGATTGTTGAGCACCAGCGTTCTTGGGCAGTAATGTACGAATTTGGAACGTTTGTCGAAGAACGCACAGTCGTATTCATCGGCTTCAAGCACCATGAACGGGCTGTCACCCAAGCGTGCTGAAACGGTAAAGTTGCCGGGAACGCCACCGATTACAAACCCAGGCTGATAGCCACAATCTTCCAGAATCCAGGTGACCATCCCTGCCGTGGTGGTTTTGCCATGTGTACCCGCAACGGCGATCACCCAGCGATCGCGCAGCACATAATCATGCAGCCACTGTGGGCCGGAAACATAAGGTAATCCCTGTTCCAGTACGGCTTCGACGCACGGGTTTCCGCGCGTCATCGCATTACCGATGATGACCAAATCAGGCGCAGGGCTAAGCTGTGCCGGGTCGTATCCCTGAATCAGCGTGATTCCCTGTTCTTCAAGTAAGGTACTCATGGGGGGATAAACATTTGCATCTGAGCCTGTGACATCATGCCCCAGCGAACGAGCAAGTAGGGCAAGGCCACCCATAAAGGTGCCGCAGATACCTAAAATATGAATACGCATACATTTTCCATCTTCACAGTGAGTCTGCGTCACATTCTAACGCTATGAATCCACCATAAGAAATGGATTTGACTAGGTACTCACTTTCTCTTTGGGCTACACTGCATGCGCAAACGTTGGCGGTGCAGAAATGAAACCGCTTTTCATCCGTAGATTCTGGAATAGTGTTATGAAAACGTTAGGCGAATTTATCGTCGAAAAACAGCACGATTTCTCTCACGCCACAGGTGAGCTTACCGCGCTGCTGTCTGCTATTAAACTGGGTGCCAAGATTATTCACCGTGATATCAATAAAGCGGGTTTGGTTGATATCCTGGGAGCCAGCGGTATTTCTAATGTTCAGGGCGAAGTGCAGATGAAGCTCGATCTGTATGCCAATGAGAAACTGAAAGCGGCATTAAAAGCACGTGGTGAAGTGGCAGGTATCGCCTCCGAAGAAGAAGACGAAATTGTTATCTTCGAAGGTGATAAGGCGGAAAATGCCAAGTATGTCGTTCTGATGGATCCGCTGGACGGTTCGTCGAATATTGATGTAAACGTCTCTGTCGGTACGATTTTCTCTATTTATCGTCGTATTACGCCGCTGGGAACGTCAGTCACGGAAGCGGACTTCTTGCAGCCGGGTAGTCAGCAGGTCGCTGCGGGCTACATCGTTTACGGTTCTTCAACCATGCTGGTATACACCACGGGTCACGGCGTTCACGCCTTTACCTACGATCCGTCGCTCGGTGTGTTCTGTCTCTCGCATGAAAAAGTTTGCTTCCCGGAAAAAGGGAATATGTATTCCATCAACGAAGGGAACTACATCAAGTTTCCTGTCGGCGTGAAGAAATACATCAAATACTGTCAGGAGCAGGATGAAGAGACGCAGCGTCCTTATACGTCGCGTTACATCGGCTCACTGGTTGCAGATTTCCACCGTAATCTGCTGAAAGGCGGAATTTATCTGTACCCAAGCACCGCGAGCTATCCGAAAGGTAAACTGCGTTTGCTGTACGAATGCAACCCGATGGCGTTTCTGGCGGAGCAGGCAGGCGGCAAGGCCAGCGACGGTAAAAACCGTATTCTGGATATCACTCCAGAGAAACTGCATCAGCGTTCACCGTTCTTCGTAGGAACAGAATCCATGGTTGATGACGTCGAACGTTTCATCCGTGAATTCCCAGACGCCTAATTAACACTAATTAGTCGTTAATACTAATCAGTCGTTAATATAGTCCCGTGTGGTCGGATATTTGGCTACACGGGATTGTCTTTTAAAATTGTGCTTCGAACCAGCTCTCCAGAATAATCACCGCAGAGGCAGCATCAACGCTCCCTTTATCCAACGCTTTAAAGCCACCGCGTTCGAAGAGATCGGCACGCGCTTCCACTGTACTCAAGCGTTCATCGTGTAACTCAATCGCGATGCCAAAACGGCCATGCAGTCGGTTAGCGAACTTCCGCGCCCGTGCTGTCAGGGGTTGTTCGGTGCCATCCATGTTGAGCGGCAAGCCGACGACGACCAGATCGGGCTGCCATTCTGACAACAGCTTTTCCACTTTTTGCCAATCGGGTATCCCTTCCTGCGCCTTGAACGAGGTCAGTGCACGCGCTGTACCGGTAATTTCCTGACCGATGGCGACACCGATACTTTTTGTCCCAAAATCAAAGGCAAGAATGGTTCTACTGGCCATCAGGCATGTCCTGCTTCGGTGGAGATATTATGAATATCGATGCCCAACTTTCTGGCCGCCGCCCGCCAACGTTCGGCAATCGGCGTATGGAACAGAATGTCTTTATCGGCTGGCGTTGTCAGCCAGGCATTATCCAGCAGTTCTTCTTCCAACTGGCCGTTCTCCCACGCGGAATAGCCTAAGGCAACCAGCGTATTTTTCGGCTGATTAGGCGTACCTAACGTTTCCAGCACGTCTTTTGACGTGGTGATCATGGTGTCCTCAGAAATACTGATGCTGGAACCAAAGCCGGGGCAGGGCGTATGCAGGATAAAACCACGGTCGTCTGCCAATGGACCGCCAATGAAGACGGGTTTATCCAATCGAATGGCAGGATCGCGCGGTGTCGGATCTATTTTTAGCTTTTTCAGCACATTTTCCACGGAAAACTGATCCATCGGTTTGTTGATGATCAGCCCCATGGCTCCGTCTTCATTATGTTCGCAGATATAGACCACCGAACGTTTAAATACAGAGTCCTGTAGTGCTGGCATAGCAATGAGGAAGTGATGCTGTAAATTCATTGTGTATTTTTATCGATATCCGTCAGCGTTGGAGAAACGGCCCGTATTGCGCGGGCCGGGTGGCGTGTCAGGTGTCTCTGGTCTTAGCGGGTACGTGCAGCCAGACGCTTTTCAATGGCGTCCATCAGCATGCCAGTGATGGAAACATCCGGGTAAGCCGCTTCGATTTCACGCACGCAGGTCGGGCTGGTGACGTTAATTTCTGTCAGACGGTCACCGATGATGTCCAGACCGACGAAAATCAGCCCTTTGGCTTTTAACGTTGGTGCGACATCACGGGCGATTTTCCAGTCGCTTTCGGTTAGCGGACGTGCTTCGCCGCGCCCACCGGCTGCCAGATTGCCGCGTGTCTCACCGCTTTTCGGGATACGCGCCAGGCAGTAAGGAACGGGTTCGCCATCGACCACCAGCACGCGCTTGTCGCCGTCTTTAATTGCAGGCAGGTAGTTTTGTGCCATGCAGTAACGGGTCGCGTGTTCGGTTAGCGTTTCGATGATGACCGAAACGTTGGCATCATCCTGCTTCAAACGGAAAATAGACGCGCCGCCCATGCCGTCGAGCGGTTTTAGAATGACGTCGCCGTGCTTTTCATGGAACTGGCGCAGTTTGTCTGCTCGACGCGTAACGAGCGTATCGGGGGTCAGATGCGGGAACCAGGCGGTGAACAGCTTCTCATTGCAATCACGCAGGCTCTGCGGCTTGTTGACGATCAGCGTACCTTTCTCTTCCGCACGTTCCAGAATATAGGTGGCGTAGATGAACTCCGTATCGAACGGCGGATCTTTACGCATCAGCACCACATCCAACTCTTCCAGCGCAATATCCTGCTCGCCGGAGAAATCGTACCAGCCGTCGTAATCGTACTGGACGCTCAGGCGACGCGTTGTTGCACGCGCGACGCCCGCATGCATATAGAGATCGTTCATCTCCATATAATGCAGTTCCCAACCACGGCGCTGTGCTTCCAGCAGCATGGCAAAGCTGGTGTCTTTCTTGATATTGATGGTGTCAATCGGATCCATCACGATACCGAGTTTGATCATTCTTTTCTCCTTTACCCCAAATCGCCGAAACGTACCTGTAAGGCGGTCATGGCGGTGAGTGCAGTGGTTTCTGTGCGCAAAACGCGTGGCCCCAACAGGATATCAGTGAATCCGTATTCTGAGGTCATGGTAATTTCACTGGCGGTGAGCCCGCCTTCCGGGCCGATCAGTAGCCTGACCCGAGCGACCGGCAGTGGTAACGTATTGATGCTCTGTGTGGCGCGTGGGTGCAGATTTAATTTCAACGCGTTGTCTTGCTCCGCACACCAGGCTTCCAGCGTCATCGCTGGCCGCACCTGCGGCACACAATTGCGGCCGGACTGTTCGCAGGCGGCAATCGCAATTTTCTGCCACTGGCTAATTTTTTTCTCCATTCGCTCGGCATCCAGTTTGACGCCACAGCGTTCAGAAAGCAGTGGGGTAATCACATTGACGCCCAGCTCGATGGATTTCTGGATAGTAAACTCCATCTTCTCGCCGCGCGACATCACCTGTCCCAGATGTAAATGTAGGGGCGATTCTTTATCTTCCAACTTACCTGCTGTGAAGCGAACGCGCACACTCTTTTTGCCAGCCGCGATGATTTCTGCATCAAAGACATGATTGCTTCCATCAAACAGCTGCAATGACTGACCCGTCGTCATGCGTAACACGCGACCCACATGATTGGCGGCATCGTCACTCAGTTCGACTTCACCACCGTTAAGGGGGAGCGTGTCGGGATGAAAAATGCGTGGTACTCGCATACTGGATTCAGACCTTTGAATAAAATAGAGCGGCGTAGAAACGCCAGAAATAGGCAAAACCACCGTCATCTGGCGGTGGTTTTGCTGGAAACAGATTCGCTATAGTAGGTAGACGAACTAGCGCTGGCAAGCCTGTTGAACGTAGGGATTTGGGTTTCCCTGTTTTGCGGCGATGCGCTGATTGCGGGTACATTCCCACTGGGTGACTGGGTATTGCTTATCCCAGGCTTCGAACAGCTGGGTTTGCTGGCTTGAAAGGCGTAACTGATAGCGGTCGCGCATATAGAAATAGGTACGTGCGATCTGGCCGCGGGCGCGGGCGGGCGGTTCTGCCAGATTATTTTTGAAATCGACCTTCATCTCGCATTGACCATATTGGGATGCACCGCCGTTCCATTGTCCGTACATGGCATTGCCGCGATCGCCGTTTACTTCGCCGATAGCGGGCTGCAGGTTATGCAAATCGGTTTCCATCTCGCGGTAGACGGGATCGCTGTTACAGTTCTTTCTGCCGCCATCCTGCCAGCACTGGCGCTGGTGGCCGAATTGCCAGGCTGGTACAACGTGCTCCCACTCGATACGGCTGGCACGCTGCTCATTTTTCCTCACCTGATAGCCGCAGGATTCAAGGTCGGGCGTGCCTTTCTTGCCCTGCCACGTAATCTTGCAGCCACAGTAGAACGAACCCGGCGCATCGCGATTAATGTCGACAGCGGCGGCCTTGGCCTGCGAAAAATTATTGATGTTTTGACCCAGCGCGGTGGCTGAAAACAGACCCGCGCCTACGGCGGCGATAGCGAGAATTTTGCGTAGCATATTCCAAATAATCCACAGGCTGTAAAGTTGGCAGACTACCGGATGTGTCGTCGGCAGGCAAATGCAAAAGCAGTTTTTAAAACTGGAAATTCCCTTTTAAATAGAACTTTTTACATCATGACGTAAGGTTTTCCCGCAGCGACGACAGCGATATTCTGTTTCGCCGCGTAGCACCCGATTGTGCCGGCGGATTGTCAGCTCATGCCGTTGGCAATCACACAGGTAGGTGAAGGTTTTCCCCTGTACGGATTGCACCGCAAACCGATGCGTGCGTTTTGCCGGGACGTGCAGGACGCTTTCCATCATCCAGCGCCATTCCTTGCCATGTGGTGCGACACGGCCAAAACGTGCATAAACCAGCAGATGGGCTAACTCATGGGGAACCACTTCATCGATAAAGGCTTGCTGGTTTTCTTGTAACAAGACGGGATTCAGCCGAATTTCCCAGTGTTGCAGCCAGGCCGTTCCTGCGGTTGAACCGCGTTGCTGGTAATTTACTGTTGGCTCGGTGTAGTCCGTCTGCAGGGTGAGGTTAGCCTGCTGCAATTTATCACGCAGACAGCGCATCACAGCCTGATGGCTGGCAATGGGGATTCGGGGTGTGTTCATTGTTGTGAGCATAAATTGAGTGGCAGGGAGACGCAATAGGCGAAGTGGAGGGAAATTCGGGGGAGATAGAATGAAAAACGGCGAATTTTCATTCGCCGTTTGGTCTTTATTGCGTCGCCAGATTACAGGCCAGCAGCTTCACGCAGCTCTGCGGCTTTGTCCGTTTTTTCCCACGGGAAATGTTCGCGGCCAAAGTGACCATATGCTGCGGTTTCCTGATAAATCGGATGCAGCAGATCCAGCATCTGGATTAAGCCGTAAGGGCGCAGATCGAAGAATTCACGCACCAGCAGCGTCAACTGCTCGGTGGAGACTTTCTCTGTGCCGAAGGTTTCGAGCATGATGGAGGTTGGTTCTGCTACGCCGATAGCGTAGGACACCTGAATTTCGCAGCGATCGGCCAGGCCAGCCGCGACGATATTCTTGGCGACATAGCGTGCTGCGTAGGCAGCAGAACGGTCTACTTTAGACGGATCCTTACCGGAGAACGCACCGCCACCGTGACGTGCCGCGCCGCCGTAGGTATCAACGATGATTTTACGGCCAGTCAAACCACAGTCACCCATTGGGCCGCCGATAACAAAGCGTCCGGTTGGGTTGATGAAATATTTGGTATTGGCAGACAGCCATTCTGCTGGCAGAACCGGTTTGATGATCTCTTCCATCACTGCTTCATGCAGATCTTTCTGGCTGATGTCTTCTGAATGCTGGGTAGACAGCACCACGGCATCGATGCCGGCAATCTTGCCATCGTCGTACAGGAACGTAACCTGGCTTTTTGCATCCGGACGCAGCCACGGCAGAGAACCGCTCTTGCGGACTTCTGACTGACGCTGAACCAGACGGTGTGCATAAGTCACAGGTGCGGGCATCAGGACGTCGGTTTCGTTAGTCGCATAACCGAACATCAGACCCTGATCGCCTGCGCCTTGTTCCAGCGGATCGCGGCGGTCAACGCCCTGATTGATATCAGGAGACTGCTTGCCAATCGCACTCAGTACGGCGCAAGAGTTAGCGTCAAAGCCCATTTCAGAATTGACATAACCGATATCACGCACGGTACGACGGGTAATTTCTTCGATGTCGACCCAGGCGCTGGTGGTAATTTCACCACCGACTAACACCATGCCAGTCTTTACATAAGTCTCACAAGCGACACGCGCTTTTGGGTCTTGCTCCAGAATGGCGTCGAGAACCGCATCAGAAATCTGGTCAGCAATTTTATCAGGATGTCCTTCAGAGACTGACTCGGACGTAAAAAGGTGTTTAGCCATGAGTTTCTTTACCTTCAAATCAAAGCCGTTAAGCAGTGTAATCAGTTAATCGGTATAGACGGATTAACATCTGGATGGCTATTCTAGGTCACCTTTTGGTCTCAGTGCCAGTGGTTTTTCGCATTAGCGCGCCATCGTCCTTTTATCATCGGCCGTTTTTTCTTTTACAAGAGATGACTAGCGGTAATTTTCATTTTGCTTTTCCAGCAGCATGTAGGTATAAACGGCGAGCGGTGATGCAACCCGCGACATCTTGAATTTTTATTGATAGCTGACCGCATAGCCTGCGGCGCACGTGGAGGTGGTAGGATTAATGATCCGTTGTTTACTGAGTATATTGCGTTCGCAATATGTCCCTTTTGACGCTACCGCGTCCGCGACTCAACCCTTCTTTTCCGTTTCTCGACGTAGCCTGTCTTTAAATTCGACACAGGACTCCAGGGCTGGTTAACCTGCCTGTTATTCTTTCTGCCAGAAGCGTTTAGCGTCTTTCTGGTCACGTTCGCCCGGTGATTTTCACAACGAGTTTTATCGACCCGTAACACGGAGCCTGACAACGTGTTTTACACTAATAAGAGTAATAAAGTGACGGCATACTTCACTACGCCGGTTTTTTTACTGTCGATGCCGCATGTTGCAGGTATGCTCATGTGGGCTGTTTATTCAGGTACTGATGTGATCAGCAGTCTAGAAAAAGAAGAGGTTCGTTATGTCTGACGACATGATTCATCACGGCTCGTCAGCGACGGGTAAACATGAAAATTTGCGCTCTATGCAGGAGGTTGCCATGAATGACCGTAATGCCAGCGAAATGCTTCGTACTTACAATATTGCCTGGTGGGGCAATAATTACTATGACGTCAATGAGCTCGGCCACATTAGCGTGTGCCCGGATCCTGACGTACCAGAAGCTCGCGTCGATCTGGCCAGATTGGTCAAAGATATGCAGAAAGATAACCATCAGCGCCTGCCTGCGCTGTTCTGCTTTCCGCAAATCCTTCAGCATCGCCTGCGTTCTATCAACGCTGCGTTTAAACAGGCTCGCGAATCGTTTGGTTATGAAGGCGGGTATTTTCTGGTTTATCCGATCAAGGTTAACCAGCATCGTCGCGTCATTGAGTCACTGGCTAATTCCGGTGAACCGTTGGGTCTGGAAGCCGGTTCAAAAGCGGAGCTGATGGCGGTACTGGGCCACGCGGGCATGACCCGCACGGTGATAGTGTGTAACGGCTACAAAGACCGTGAATACATCCGGTTGGCACTCATCGGCGAAAAGCTGGGCCACAAGGTTTATCTGGTCATCGAGAAGATGTCCGAAATCCGGCTGGTGCTGGAAGAAGCCGAGCGCTTGAATGTGGTGCCGCGCCTTGGCGTCCGTGCGCGTCTGGCTTCTCAGGGGTCGGGCAAGTGGCAATCCAGCGGCGGTGAAAAATCCAAGTTTGGTCTGGCGGCGGTCCAGGTGTTGCAACTGGTTGAGATGCTGCGTGAGGCTGGGAAGTTGGATAGCCTGCAACTGCTGCATTTCCATCTGGGATCGCAGTTGGCGAATATCCGTGATATCGCGACGGGCGTACGCGAATCCGCGCGCTTCTACGTTGAACTGCATAAGCTGGGCGTGAATATCCAGTGCTTCGACGTCGGTGGCGGTCTGGGCGTGGATTATGAAGGTACGCGCTCGCAGTCCGATTGTTCAGTGAACTATGGCCTGAACGAATATGCCAACAACGTGATTTGGGGCATCGGTGATGCCTGTAACGAACATGGGTTGCCGCATCCGACGGTCATCACCGAGTCTGGCCGTGCGGTAACCGCGCACCATACCGTATTGGTTTCCAATATTATCGGTGTTGAACGCAACGAGTTCAGTGACCCGACTGAGCCGGAAGAAGGCGCTCCGCGTGCGCTGGAGAGCCTGTGGTCAACATGGAAAGAAATCAAGCAGCCGGGAAAACGTCGTTCGCTGCGTGAATGGCTGCACGACAGCCAGATGGACTTGCACGATGTGCATACCCAATACACGCACGGCATGTTGGATCTGACGCAGCGCGCGAAAGCAGAGCAGCTTTATCTGAGCATCTGTCAGATGATTCAGGAACAGCTGGATCCGAGCAACCGTGCGCATCGGCCAGTCATTGATGAATTACAGGAGCGGATGGCTGACAAGCTGTATGTCAACTTCTCGCTGTTCCAATCCATGCCGGATGCGTGGGGGATCGATCAACTGTTCCCGGTAATGCCGTTGGAAGGGCTAAACAAGCCGCCTGAGCGCCGTGCTGTCGTGCTCGACATCACCTGTGATTCCGATGGTACGATCGATCATTATGTCGATGGTGACGGGATCGCGACGACGATGCCGATGCCGCCTTACGATCCAGAAAACCCGCCGCTGCTGGGCTTCTTCATGGTCGGCGCCTATCAGGAAATCCTGGGGAATATGCATAACCTGTTTGGCGATACGTCGACCGTTGACGTGTTTGTCTTCCAGGATGGCACCGTTGAGATTGAAGAATCTGACGAAGGGAATACGGTTGCTGACATGCTGGAATATGTGCAACTTGACCCCAAAGTGCTGATGACCCGTTTCCGCGATCAGGTGAAAGAAACCGATCTGGATACCGAACTTCAGGCGCAGTTCCTGGAAGAGTTTGAAAGCGGGCTATACGGCTATACTTATTTGGAAGATGAAGAATAAGTGTGACTGACTGAGTAAAAAGGGATGCGAGTGAGCATCCCTTTTTTTTCGACTATCGCTTAGATAATCGAATGACTCATATTGATGTCGGCTGCTGGTTTTGGAAGGGAATCAAATTCTTCAATGACGCTGTCTTTGAAGATAATTTTAGCAATAAGCAGTAAAGAGTTTTTATCCTGAACGCCATATTTATTCAGTAATCGTGATTTGCTGTTCAGTACGGACTTCTTATTTAATCCGATGATTTCGGCCATCGCTTCCGCTGTGTAGCCCGCACACCAATGCTGGAATACGGCATATTCAGATTTTGACAGTCTGACGGGACTGAATAAACGGCGGTCGTGAAGGTGGACAAAATCGAGTAATTTATAAAAAGAATCGATGGCTGCTGACTTTGAAATAAGAATCGTTTTTTCGTCAATGCACACGGGAGGGTGATTGGGGGAATTATTGATGATAACGAATGACGACGCCATATTATAAAAGTGAGTTCTTATCGACTCGTAGTATTCCTCAAAGCCCTCGCTGCTACCGTCAATGATGAAAATACATTTCTTCTTTCCTTGCTGCAGCGTAAACCTGTTGACGGGTTTTATCGAGAGCATAGGGATACTGGATAGGATTTCCCGTAATCCTACCGTGGTAAAATTGCATTTACTGAAAATTCTCACATCCATGATTTTTAACACATATGAGTTTATTGTCTGAAAGTGGCCATAAACCAATAATCGCTGCTGATGTTATCCAGTTATTAAGAAATCGCGATCCTGAAATGCTTTTAAATCGCTAAGAAGGTGGAGCCTCTAGAGAAACCTGCGGGCGCGACAACAGATTTTATCATATATCTATATGATCAAACTGGAAAAATTTTTATTGGTTTAACATAGTATGCTTGATTTACTGGTTTATTTCTATCTTTAAATACAGGGGGTTACTCCATCATTCTTGTTTATTGCGACGTATGTCTCTGTGCTAATCGCGATTGCCTTTTTTCCGTATGCTGCACATTTGCGGATTGCGGCTCCCAGCATCTGGAAATCTGCCGAGATTCGTTTCTTAAAAAGAGAACGGAAAGTAAATACGATTGAAAATAGCTATCTATTTATATCTATTAATTCTTAAATCCTATCATTTTGAGGATAGAAGCGATTGGAGATAGCGGTTATGTAGCAGCTTACCGTGAATATGATGGGGATGATAGTGGTCGGATGACTAGCGGGCAATTGAGATTTTTTCAATTGCCCGCGTGTGTGTTCTTTGCGAGTAATCAGCGTGTGTGATTATTTCTCGGCAGCGATACGCTCACGAATGTGTTTGGCGCGGCCTTCCGATGAAGGATGGGAATCGAACATGCTGCTCTCACGACCAGCATCAAGTTTGGCCAGTTTTTCAAAGCTGCTTGCCAGACCTTCCAACTTGACGCCACGTTTCTTCAGCAGATCGAAGGAATAGTCATCTGCCTGCGTTTCCTGAGTTTGAGAGAATTGGGAATTAACCAGTTTTTCTCCCAGATCGGCGAGTTGAGACTGTGACAGGGACGCCGCCATGCCACCCGCAGATCCAATGGCAGTACGTGCCGCAGTCGCCGCATAGGCAACCTGCATGGCTTTACGAGTGTGGCCCAGCGCAACGTGACCAATTTCGTGGCCGAGAACGCCTTCCACTTCGTTGTCAGTCATCATATCCATCAGGCCGCTGTAGACGCGGATGCAGCCGTTAGCCATTGCCCAAGCGTTAACGTCTTTTGTCAGATAAACCTTATAGTTGGCTGGTGTACCGTTGATGTCATGACCCAGCGCATCTGCAATTTTATTCAGGCGCTGTGTGTATTTGCTGTCGGCAGGGGCAATCTTTGCTTCTTTATCCATTTGCTCACAGGACTGATTGCTGAGTGATTTAACATCAGCATCGCTGAGCGTTGCCGCCTGAAACGCCTGTGCGCCGGATTGCATTAAGGTATTGGTGTTTAAATTCTGGCAGCCAGTCAGCAAGGTTGCTACACACAGCGCCAGTACAGAAGAACGAATAGCCATAAAAATCATCTCCATACGATTAATGTTTATTTTTTTAATACCAAAAAATCGGCTCTAAGGTACCCGAAAACGACATTGATAAATAGATCGGAAAATCTGATTTGTATGGTTTGCGATATCTCGTCGACGATGAATTTTTGTTTTGGTGCGTTCCAAAAAGGCGCGGTTGATAAAGGTGAACCTACTAGAAAACATGGCGTATGGCGCTGTAATCAACTGCATTTTGGTAAAAGAACCACCATTGATTCGTCAGCCGATAAATCCCTGTTTTTTGCTCACGGTTCCATGTGCATTCCCTCTGCTTTTCATGTACATTTGTAATCATATTTATTTTGTCATTCTTGTTTAAATTATTGATTTTAAATGGTTATGCAAGAAGGGCAGTCGTTCAATCCGATCTGGAGTCAAGCATGTCCTCTCGTAAAGAACTTGCCAATGCTATCCGCGCGCTGAGCATGGATGGGGTGCAGAAAGCCAAATCCGGTCACCCGGGCGCACCGATGGGCATGGCCGATATCGCCGAAGTCCTGTGGCGCGATTATCTTAACCATAATCCGGCCAACCCTAACTGGGCCAACCGTGACCGCTTCGTGCTGTCCAACGGCCACGCGTCCATGCTGATTTACAGCCTGCTGCATCTCTCCGGCTACGACCTGCCGATTGAAGAACTGAAAAACTTCCGCCAGCTGCACTCCAAAACGCCAGGTCACCCGGAATACGGCTACACCGCCGGCGTCGAAACCACCACCGGCCCGCTGGGTCAGGGGATTGCTAACGCCGTGGGTATGGCGATTGCCGAGCGCACGCTGGCCGCGCAGTTCAACCGTCCGGGTCATGAGATTGTCGACCATCACACCTACGCGTTCCTGGGTGATGGCTGCATGATGGAAGGGATTTCTCACGAAGTCTGCTCGCTGGCCGGCACCATGAAGCTCGGCAAACTGACCGCGTTTTATGATGACAACGGCATCTCCATCGATGGCCACGTTGAAGGCTGGTTTACCGACGATACCGCCGCCCGCTTTGAAGCCTACGGCTGGCACGTGGTGCGCGGCGTGGACGGTCACGATGCGGACGCCATCAAACGCGCCATCGGTGAAGCCCAACTGGTGACCGACAAGCCGTCGCTGCTGATGTGCAAAACCGTGATTGGCTTCGGCTCACCGAACAAGGCCGGTACACACGACTCCCACGGTGCACCGCTGGGCGATGCGGAAGTGGCAGCCTCCCGCGAACAGCTGGGCTGGACGCACGCGCCGTTTGATATTCCGGCTGATATTTATGCCGCCTGGGATGCGAAACCGGCCGGTCAGCGTAAGGAAGCGGCCTGGGATGAGGCGTTTGCCGCCTACGCCAGCGCGTACCCTGAGCTGGCTGCCGAGTTCAAACGCCGCACCGGCGGTGAACTGCCTGCCAACTGGCAGGCCGAGGCACAGAAATTTATCGACGATTTGCAGGCGAATCCGGCGAAAATTGCCAGCCGCAAAGCGTCACAGAACGCGCTGGAAGCCTACGGCAAACTGCTGCCGGAATTCCTGGGCGGCTCTGCCGACCTGGCACCGAGCAACCTGACCATCTGGTCTGGTTCGGTTTCGCTGGATAAAGACCACGCGGGTAACTATATCCACTACGGCGTGCGTGAATTCGGTATGACGGCGATTGCCAACGGGATTGCGCTGCACGGTGGTTTTGTGCCGTACACCGCGACCTTCCTGATGTTCGTGGAATATGCGCGTAATGCCGTGCGTATGGCCGCGCTGATGAAAATCCGCAGCATCTACGTTTACACCCACGACTCCATCGGTCTGGGCGAAGACGGCCCGACCCACCAGCCGGTTGAACAGCTGGCCAGCCTGCGCGTGACGCCGAATATGAGCAACTGGCGTCCGGCAGACCAGGTGGAAACGGCGGTGGCGTGGAAATACGCCATTGAGCGTCAGGACGGCCCGACGTCGCTGATCCTGTCTCGTCAGAACCTGGCACAGCAGTCACGTACGGCTGAACAGCTGGCGAACGTGGCGAAAGGTGGCTATGTGCTGAAAGACAGCGAAGGTCAACCTGAGCTAATCCTGATTGCCACCGGTTCTGAAGTTGAACTGGCTGTCGGCGCGTATGACAAGCTGACTGCCGCAGGCCGCAAGGTGCGCGTGGTGTCCATGCCGTCTACGGATGCGTTCGACAAGCAGGATGCAGCCTATCGTGAAGCGGTGCTGCCGAAAGCGGTATCAGCACGCGTAGCGATTGAAGCGGGTATCGCGGACTACTGGTTCAAGTACGTCGGCCTGAACGGCGCGATTGTCGGCATGACGAGCTTCGGCGAATCGGCTCCGGCGGAGCTGCTGTTCGAAGAATTCGGCTTCACCGTCGATAACGTCGTTGAAAAAGCGCAGGCGCTGCTGAAGTAATCACGCCGCATTAATCTCGATATGGGAAGCCGTCAGCTAGCGCTGGCGGCTTTTTTTCATCTTTAATTTAATCCACCTTTCAATGCGCGTTGTCTGCCCCTCGATCGCGGTTTTTTCATTTTTATGACCTATGTCACTCTTCTTGTGTGTGCCAGACGAGAATATTTCTTTTATGCATTAATTCGTTTATTCTAGCTGAAGCGTTTCAGTTGCTGCGTTGACGGCGTTTCGCTAGGGGTTCTCTGGTGTCTAAGAAGGGTATATTCTATGTATTGGGTAACCCTGTCACGACACAAGGAATCACAAAGAACGCCATGACGATCCGTATTGCGATAAACGGTTTTGGCCGCATCGGCCGCAGTGTTTTACGTGCGTTGTATGAATCAGGCCGCCGAGCCGAGATTACCGTTGTGGCTATTAACGAGCTGGCGAGCGCGGAAGGCATGGCGCATTTGCTAAAGTATGATTCCAGCCACGGCCGTTTTTCGTGGGATGTGCGTCAGGAGTGCGATCAGCTTTATGTCGGTGATGACTGTATTCGTCTGTTGCATCAGGCAGAGATTCAGTCATTGCCCTGGCGAGAACTCGGTGTCGATATCGTGCTGGATTGCAGTGGCGTCTACGGCAGCCGGGAAGATGGAGAAGCCCATCTGGCGGCAGGTGCGAAGAAAGTGCTGTT
This sequence comes from Pectobacterium brasiliense, assembly GCF_016950255.1. Taxonomy (NCBI): domain Bacteria; kingdom Pseudomonadati; phylum Pseudomonadota; class Gammaproteobacteria; order Enterobacterales; family Pectobacteriaceae; genus Pectobacterium; species Pectobacterium brasiliense. Next base: position 382,792 of record NZ_JACGFN010000003.1, read on the forward strand.
TTCTCATCCGGGAACGACGGATTTGGATGCTACGGTGGTGTTTGGCGTCAATCACCACCAGTTGGAAAGCGGGCACCGCATTGTTTCCAATGCGTCTTGTACGACCAACTGCATTATCCCGGTAATCAAACTGCTGGATGATGCGTTTGGTATCGAGAATGGGACGGTGACGACGATTCACTCGTCGATGAACGATCAACCGGTGATCGATGCTTATCATCACGATCTGCGTCGTACACGTGCCGCCAGCCAGTCGATCATTCCGGTAGATACTAAACTGTCTGCGGGGATCACCCGTATTTTTCCGCAGTTTGTCGATCGTTTTGAGGCGATCTCGGTGCGGGTACCGACGATTAACGTCACGGCAATTGACCTGAGCGTTAGCGTCAGGAAAGCCGTAAATGTGAATGAAATTAACGCACTATTGCAAAAATCAGCGCATGAGTCGTTTCGTGGTATAGTTGATTACACTGAATTGCCGTTAGTGTCGGCTGATTTTAACCACGATCCGCACAGTGCCATTGTCGATGGCACGCAGACACGGGTCAGTGGTCAGCATCTGATTAAAACATTGGTCTGGTGCGATAACGAATGGGGCTTTGCCAACCGGATGTTGGATACAACACGGGCGATGGCGGCCAGCGGTTTCTAGTACGACGGTGGCGATCTGGGGTCGCTATCTCGCTCAAGCAACTTTAAAAGAGAATCAACAAGAGGATTCACCATGTCTGTAATTAAGATGACCGATCTGGATCTGGCTGGTAAACGTGTTCTTATTCGTGCGGATCTGAACGTACCGGTAAAAGAAGGGAAAGTGACGTCTGATGCGCGCATCCGTGCCTCTCTGCCGACCATCGAAATCGCGCTGAAACAAGGTGCTCGTGTTATGGTCACTTCCCATCTGGGACGCCCGACCGAAGGTGAGTACAACGAAGAGTTTTCTCTGCTGCCTGTCGTTGACTACCTGAAAGAAAAACTGTCTTCTCCGGTTCGTCTGGCGAAAGATTACCTGGACGGTGTTGATGTCGCCGAAGGTGAGCTGGTTGTACTGGAAAACGTCCGCTTTAACAAAGGCGAGAAAAAAGACGACGAAGTTCTGTCCAAGAAATACGCGGCGCTGTGTGATGTGTTCGTAATGGATGCATTCGGTACGGCACACCGTGCGCAGGCTTCAACCCACGGCGTGGGCAAATTTGCCACTATCGCTTGTGCAGGCCCGCTGCTGTCTGGTGAGCTGGAAGCGCTGGGTAAAGCATTGAGCGAGCCAGCCCGTCCGATGGTCGCTATCGTGGGTGGCTCTAAAGTCTCCACTAAGCTGACCGTACTGGATTCCCTGTCTAAAATCGCCGATCAACTGATCGTCGGTGGCGGTATCGCTAACACCTTCGTTGCTGCACAAGGCCACAACGTGGGTAAATCCCTGTATGAAGCTGACCTGATTCCTGAAGCGAAAAAGCTGCTGGAAACCTGTGATATTCCTGTACCGAGCGATGTGCGTGTTGCGTCAGAATTCTCTGAAACTGCAACGGCAACGCTGAAGTCCGTTACGGCAATCAAAGACGAAGAGCAGATTCTGGATCTGGGTGATGTATCCGCTGAGCGTCTGGCTGAAATTCTGAAGAATGCCAAGACTATCCTGTGGAATGGCCCGGTTGGCGTCTTCGAATTCCCTAATTTCCGTAAAGGAACCGAGACCATTGCTCGCGCTATCGCAGAGAGTGATGCATTCTCTATCGCAGGTGGCGGCGATACGCTGGCTGCGATCGATCTGTTTGGTATTGCTGACAAAATCTCCTACATTTCTACCGGTGGTGGCGCATTCCTGGAGTTCGTTGAAGGGAAAAAACTGCCAGCAGTGGTTATGCTGGAAGAACGCGCTAAGCAGTAATTTAAGGTAAGGGGCGCTTTTCCTCTTTCCTGTGGTTGTCTCGATATGTGATGTTCGCAATATCGTATCGAGACAACCTGTCGATTTAACATCGATTTCTCTAACCCCTCCACGGCCAACGAAACGGGACACGTAACATGTCTAAAATTTTTGATTTCGTAAAACCCGGTGTCATCACTGGTGATGACGTTCAGAAAGTTTTCGCAGTAGCAAAAGAAAACAAATTCGCCTTGCCAGCAGTGAACTGTGTCGGTAGCGACTCAATCAATGCTGTGCTGGAAGCCGCAGCCAAAGTGCGTGCGCCGGTCATCGTTCAGTTCTCTAACGGCGGAGCAGCATTTATCGCCGGTAAAGGCCTGAAAGCAGAAGGTCAGCAGGCGGCAATTTTGGGTGCGATTTCTGGCGCTCAGCATGTGCATCAAATGGCTGAACACTACGGCGTGCCGGTGATTCTGCACACCGACCACTGCGCGAAGAAATTGCTGCCGTGGATCGACGGCCTGCTGGATGCGGGTGAAAAACACTTTGCTGCTACCGGCAAACCGCTGTTCTCTTCTCACATGATCGATCTGTCTGAAGAGTCTCTGGAAGAGAACATCGAGATCTGCTCTAAGTATTTGGCGCGTATGGCCAAAATCGATATGACCCTGGAAATCGAACTGGGTTGTACTGGTGGTGAAGAAGACGGTGTGGATAATAGCCACATGGATGCTTCTGCGCTGTACACTCAGCCAGAAGACGTTGACTACGCGTACACCAAACTGAACGCGATCAGCCCACGTTTCACTATCGCGGCTTCTTTCGGTAACGTGCATGGCGTATACAAGCCAGGTAACGTGAAACTGACCCCGACCATCCTGCGTGATTCTCAGGAATATGTTTCTAAGAAACATAACCTGCCGCACAACAGCCTGGACTTCGTATTCCACGGCGGTTCTGGTTCCAGCGCTCAGGAAATCAAAGATTCCGTTAGCTACGGCGTAGTGAAAATGAACATCGATACCGATACCCAGTGGGCAACGTGGGAAGGTATCCTGAAATACTACAAAGAAAACGAAGCGTATCTGCAAGGCCAATTGGGCAACCCGAAAGGCGAAGATCAGCCGAACAAGAAACACTATGACCCGCGTGTGTGGCTGCGTGCCTCACAGGCAAGCATGGTGACTCGTTTGGAACAAGCTTTCAAAGAGCTTAATGCCGTTGACGTGCTGTAAGTCAGACGACGTAAACATGATTTGATGCCAAGGCTCCTACGGGAGCCTTAATTTTTGGGGCTTTGGGGACTCAATGTTGCGGTTTCAGTTATGGACGTTATGCTTTCCCAGTGATTAAAAAACAGGAGCTTTTAAATGGAAGAACTTAATACGGGCCTGGATCAGGCAGGGAACTGGTTGGTGACACATCAGAACCTGTTTTTGCAGTATGCGGTGAATATCGTCGCCGCATTAGTGATCCTCATCGTTGGTCTGGTTATCGCTCGGATCGTTTCCGGCACCATCAATAAATTGATGGTTAACCGTTCTATCGATTCAACCGTGGCAGATTTCCTGTCTGCGCTGGTGCGCTATGGCATTATCGCGTTCACGCTGATTGCGGTATTGAGTCGGGTTGGCGTACAGACGGCATCAGTGATTGCTGTATTGGGTGCTGCGGGCTTGGCTGTTGGTCTGGCATTACAGGGGTCATTAGCCAACTTTGCAGCGGGCGTCCTGCTAGTGATTTTCCGGCCTTTCCGTACCGGCGAATGGGTGGATTTGGGCGGTGTTTCCGGCTCGGTCACGCAGGTACAGATTTTCTCGACGACGCTGCGCACGTCTGACGGCAAAATCATCGTGGTGCCTAATGGCAAAATTATTGCTGGCAATATCATCAACAGTTCGCGTGAACCGGATCGCCGTACCGAAATTATTGTCGGCGTAGCCTATGACGCTGATATCGACGTGGTGAAAAAGCTGCTGGGCGATATTGTCGCGGCGGATGAACGTATCCAGCACGACAAGGGCGTCACGATTCGCCTGAATGAAATGGCGGCGTCATCGCTGAATTTTGTGGTGTGGGTGTGGACAACCAACGGCAACGCGCAGGCGGTGTATTGGGATCTGCTGGAAAGCTTTAAACGCGTGCTGGATGAGCACCGTATTGGTATCCCTTATCCGCAGATGGATGTGCACCTGCATAACTTACCATCCGCAGCGAAACAGCCAGAATAACCTCTCTGACATAAGCCTTCAGGTATGCACCATGTCCTTATCGGCGTGGTGCATCGTCAGAAATTATCTTCTCGTCCGACACGGACTTCCTCTGCCTTCAGCACATTAGCTTAGCTAATGTAGCGTTAGAATATTCAATTTCACTTATCTAATCGGCTTCCATACACTCCCCGCGATAACAACAAACGGTGTAGGAGAGAAGTATGTGGGCGGTGTATTTACAGGGCGTTTTGTTGGGAGCGGCGATGATTCTGCCTCTAGGGCCACAGAATGCGTTTGTGATGAATCAGGGAATTCGCCGGCAGTATCACCTGATGGTGGCGCTGTTATGTGCGGTGAGCGATATGGTGCTGATTGCCGCTGGTATTTTTGGCGGCAGCGCGTTGCTTAGCCAGTCTTCACTGCTATTGGGGGCGGTGACGTGGGGCGGTGTTGCGTTTCTGCTCTGGTTTGGCTGGGGAGCGATGAAAACAGCCTTCAGCAAGAATATTGCCCTCGCCAGCGCCGAAGTGATGAAACAAAGCCGCTGGCGCATTATTGCTACCATGCTGGCGGTGACCTGGCTTAATCCGCATGTCTATCTGGATACCTTTGTGGTGCTGGGGAGTCTGGGTAGCCAGTTTGCAGGCGATGCTCGCAGCTGGTTTGCACTAGGGACGATGACGGCTTCCTTCACCTGGTTCTTTGCGCTGGCGCTATTGGCCTCCTGGCTGGCGCCGTGGCTGAATACGCCGCGGGTACAGCGGGTCATCAACTTTTTTGTTGGCGTAGTGATGTGGGGCATTGCTTTGCAGCTGGCGCGTCACGGTTGGCAATGATGGTTGGAAATAAATAACCTCACCTTACGCTGTGTTTCAGAAATTCACCTATATTGTGTGGAGTTGGTAATGCGTTATGTTGGTCGGTAAAGCAATCCGTCTTGTCTCTTTCATTCTGGAAGATACCGTGTTGGCACAGATAATCTATTGATACAGATAATCTGCGAACGGCATGCGTGACGAAACATAAGTAAGGAGAGAGTGTGAAGCGAGGTATGATGAAGCTCAATGCACTGGCGTTGGCCGCTGCGATAGGACTTGGTGGTGTGTCGATAGCCGCGCAGGCTGCGGAATTGCCGGATGGCCCGCATATCGTGACGTCAGGGACATCCAGCGTAGATGCGACACCGGATATCGCTCGTCTGGCGATTGAAGTGAGCGTGTCATCGAAGGATGCGGCGGAAGCGAAAAAGCAGGTCGATGCCCGCGTTGCACAATATTTTGATTTTCTGGGTAAAAATGGCATTGAGAAAAAAGATATTAATGCCGCCAATTTACGTACGCAGCCAGAATATGACTACCTGAAAACCGGTGGTTCGGTGCTGAAAGGCTATCGTGCGGTGCGTCAGGTGGAAGTCACGCTGCGCCAGTTAGACAAACTGAACGAGCTGCTGGATGGGGCGCTGAAATCGGGGCTGAATGAGATTCGCACGGTAGAATTAGGCGTTGCTAACCCAGAAACCTATCGTGATGAAGCACGTAAGAAAGCCATCGAACAGGCGACGAGTCAGGCGGAAGCGCTGGCGCAGGGTTTCAACTCCAAACTGGGGCCGATCTACAGCGTTCGCTATCACGTTGCCAACTATCAGCCGATGCCAATGGCACGTATGTTTAAAACGGCAGATGCCGCGGTGCAAACCGAAGCGGCACAAACCTATGAACAGCAAACCATTCACTTTGACGATCAGGTGGATGTGGTGTTTGAGTTGCAGCGCACGCAGTAACGTTGACGCTAAAATACGGTTGCGTAAACCATTGATGATACCAACAGGCCTGCTCAGACAGGCCTGTTATTTTTTGCACTCTCTATTTTTTACTATCTCAGTACGTTATGACTGCCGCAGTACCTGATGACCGTGCGAGAGCAGAGCGTCCGTCACTTTCCTCATCATCCGGCTTTCCGGCGCGAAGCGGTGCCAGTAGAGCATCCGGCGCTGAAACAGCCCCGGCGTCAGGTCGATTAACTCGTTATTCGCAAGCTCTCTTTCGATTTGCAGATGTGGGATCATGCAGCAGGTCGTGCCTTGACGCGCTAGCTGTACAAACGCTTCTGACGAATTCACGATGTGGCAGGGAACACTGCCAGGTGACAAATCAAAATTCTGCTGTAAAAAGGCCTGATGCATATCATCCAGATGGTCGAAGGCGACCGCCGGTGCGCGCAGCAGCGCCGAGCGCGTCACGCCATTCGGGAAATAGCGGGCGGCAAAGCTCGGCGACGCGACAAACAGATAGTCCAGCGCACCCAGTTTATCCACCAGACAGCTTGGCAGCGGCTGAGACTGAATACTCACCGCACCGACCACTTCCCCCCTGCGCAGCCTTTCCTGCGTGCGCGTTTCATCTTCTACCTGCAAATTAAGACGAATCGGTGAATCGACCAGCACCGGTTGTAACGCAGGTAGCAGCCAGGTTGCCAGACTGTCGGCGTTCACCGCCAGCGACAGCAGCAGCGGGATATCGCTGTTGGTTTCATTGCCCAGCCACTCTTCTTCCAGCAGTTCGACCTGATGAAGCAGAGCCAGCAGTTTCTGCCCTTGTTCTGTAGGACGAGGCGGGATGGTTCTGACCAATAGCGGCTGGCCGAACAGGTTCTCCAGCTGTTTAATACGCTGCGAAACGGCAGATTGGGTAATACACAGTTTTTGGGCAGCGCGTTCAAAACCACGCTCGCGGATGACGGAATCCAGAGCCTGAAGCGTTCGATAGTCCGGGCGTTTCATGAAAGTCAAAATCCTCTGAACGAGTCTGTTTTTTTTCACTATGCCACATTTTGCAGATTTGCCATGCAGAAATCTTATTTTGGCTGTTGTGCGCAATCACGATTCAGCACGGTAGGTGTGAAATGGTGCACATGAAATAATGCATGAGCGGTGAAGTGAATTTGCACGCTTTCCCCAACGTGCATGTTCTATAATACGCACACGTTTTCGTATATCGACTCTACAGGCCAGAAGCAGATTATGACGCAAGATGAACTGAAAAAAGCAGTGGGATGGGCAGCGCTCGACTACGTCCGCCCCGACACCATTGTGGGAGTAGGAACCGGATCGACGGCAGCACACTTTATTGATGCGCTGGGTTCGATAAAACATCAAATAAAAGGCGCGGTTTCCAGCTCGGATGCCTCAACGGAAAAGTTGAAAAGTCTGGGTATCCCCGTTTTTGACGCTAATGATGTGGATTCGCTGGATGTCTACGTAGATGGCGCGGATGAGATCAACGGACACATGCAGATGATCAAAGGCGGTGGTGCAGCGCTGACCCGCGAGAAAATCATTTCGGCAATGTCGCGCCAGTTCATCTGCATTGTCGATGCATCCAAACAGGTTGATGTGCTGGGTAAATTCCCGCTGCCGGTTGAAGTTATCCCGATGGCGCGGTCTTACGTGGCGCGTGAACTGGCGAAGTTGGGTGGGCAGCCAGTCTATCGTCAGGGCGTACTGACGGATAACGGCAACGTCATTCTGGATGTACACAACCTGAATATCATGGATGCGGTCGCGGTAGAAAACCACATTAATGGTATCCCTGGCGTCGTAACCGTTGGGTTATTTGCCAACCGCGGTGCAGATGTCGCGTTAGTCGGTACGGCTGAGGGTGTAAAAACCGTCGTTAAATGAGTGCGCGATCGTTCTGGCGTGGTGAACACCCACGTCAGAAATTTTTTAGCTAAAAAAATCCATTTAGTTAACGGCTCATTTTTGGTACTTAATATCACATTTTCTTATTTTGTTTATCGTCGATATGGCGATGCACATCTTTGGCAATATTTTTTGCCATAAATCAGGCGCGCTCCTCTGTGGCGCGATTTGGGCGAAGCAATCGTTTGTATTGCTGACTGCGTAATTTTTGTTATGTTGGCAGAAGCTATTGAGCACTCTGTCACATTTGAAGTCTGAAAATAAGGTCGGGAAATGGCAAAGGTATCATTGGAAAAAGACAAGATTAAGTTTCTGTTAGTGGAAGGCGTGCATCAGAGCGCGCTGGATAACTTGCGTGCAGCGGGTTACACCAACATCGAGTTCCATAAAGGTGCGCTGGATCCTGAGGCATTGAAAGCCTCCATCCGCGATGCGCATTTTGTGGGTATCCGCTCGCGTACCCATCTGACAGAAGAGATTTTTGCTGCTGCGGAAAAACTGATCGCGGTAGGGTGTTTCTGTATCGGGACTAATCAGGTTGAGCTGTCGGCCGCGACCAAGCGCGGTATCCCGGTGTTTAACGCACCTTTTTCCAATACCCGATCCGTAGCAGAAATGGTGATCGGCGAAATGCTGCTGATGCTGCGCGGTATCCCGGCGGCCAACGCGAAAGCGCACCGTGGTATCTGGCACAAGCTGGCTGTGGGCTCGTTTGAAGCGCGTGGTAAAAAGCTGGGGATCATCGGCTACGGCCATATCGGTATGCAGTTAGGTATTTTGGCTGAAAGCCTCGGTATGCACGTTTACTTCTATGATATCGAAAGCAAATTGCCGCTGGGCAATGCTCAGCAGGTGCGTCATTTATCCGATTTGCTGAACATGAGCGACGTGGTGAGCCTGCACGTGCCGGAGAATGAAAGTACGTATAATATGATGGGTGCTGAAGAACTGGCACTGATGAAGCCGGGCTCAATCCTGATTAACGCCGCTCGTGGTACCGTGGTTGATATTCCAGCGTTGTGCGACGTGTTGAGCAGCAAGCATTTGTCCGGCGCGGCGATTGACGTATTCCCACAGGAACCAGCAACCAACAGCGATCCATTCCTGTCGCCGCTGTGCGAGTTCGACAACGTGCTGCTGACGCCGCACATCGGTGGTTCCACGCAGGAAGCGCAGGAAAATATCGGTGATGAAGTCGCTGGAAAGCTGGCGAAATACTCAGACAACGGCTCTACGCTGTCTGCGGTGAATTTCCCGGAAGTATCGCTGCCTGTTCATGGCGCACGCGCCAGCCGCCTGCTGCACATCCATGAAAACCGTCCTGGCATCATTACCAAAATTAACCAGATCTTTGCTGAGCAGGGTATTAACATCGCCGCGCAGTATCTGCAAACGACACCTGAAATTGGTTACGTGGTCATTGATGTTGAAACTGACGGCGCGCAAACGGCACTGCAACTGATGAAGGCCATTCCTGGCACCATTCGTGCCCGTCTGCTGTTCTGATGTGTGATTGATCAGCTCGTTATTAATCAGCCCCGAAAGGGGCTGATTGCGTTATTACAGCGCGATAACGATCTTGCCGCGCATATGCCCTTCCAGCACTTTACCGTGAGCCTGCTTCAGCGTGTCTACCGTTAACCCTTGCAGCGCTTCGCTGGCGGTTCCCTGAAGTTTTCCTGCATCAACCAACTGTGCGACTTCGTGCAAAATATTCCCCTGTTCCGCGATATCCGGCGTGGTGAACATGCTGCGGGTAAACATGAGTTCCCAGTGCAGCGCCGCGCTTTTGAGTTTCAGAGCCGTTTGGTCGAGCGGATTTTTGTTTTCCACTATGGTGCAGATGTGTCCCATCGGCGCGATCAGTTTGCTGATGGCATCCCAGTGGCCGTCCGTGTCGTTCAGGCAGAAAATATAGTCGACCTGTTTGATCCCTTCTTTTTCCAGAGACTCGACCAGATTACGGTAATCCACGACCTTATGGGCACCGCGCTGGCGGCACCACTCTGCCGAGTCAGGCTGTGACGCGGTGGCGATGATGTTCACTGAACTGCGCAATGCTGCCAGAGAAATCGCGAGAGACCCTACGCCGCCTGCGCCGCCGATAATCAACAGCGTTTTGTTGCTGTCGGCCTGCTGTATTTTCAAATGCTCGAATAAGCCTTCCCAGGCGGTCAGTGCCGTGAGCGGCAGTGCGGCCGCCGCTGCCCAGTCCAGGGACACTGGCTTGCGCGCTACGATACGTGAATCAATTAACTGATGGGTGGTGTTGCTGCCGGGGCGGGTGATATCGCCGGCGTACCAGACTTCATCGCCTACTTGAATGTTGTTAACCGCGCTGCCGATTTTCAGCACGACGCCGCTGGCATCCCAGCCGAGAATTCGGGGCTGCTGTAATCCATTCTGACGTAACCCAGCATGAACTTTGGTATCCACGGGATTGACGGAAATGGCTTTTACGCCGACCAACAGATCGTATTCACCGGGCTCGGGAATATCCTGCGTGATGGCAATGAAATTTTCTGGCTGTTGTGGATCAACGGCTATCGCATGAGCGGTCATGGTCTGTTCCTCATTATTTTCAGAATGCGGTCTTGTGAATAAAACCTATTTTTGCATAAGCCAAAGTGTAGAACACAGAGATAGGACTGATAAGATGGACAATAAATAATGCAGTGTTCGTCTGAGGTGAACAATCATGTTTAAGCAATTGCAGGATATGGCGCTGTTTGCGCTGGTGGCCGAGTGTGGCAGTTTTACACAGGCGGCGCGAAAAGCGGGGCTGGCAAAATCCAGCCTGAGCCTGCGCATTAGCCAGCTTGAACAGCAGATTGGCCTGCGGTTGCTGAACCGAACGACGCGCCAGCTCAATCTGACGTTTGCCGGTGAGCGCTACCTGATTCACTGTCAGGAGATGCTGCAAGCCAGCGAGCGTGCCGATCTCGCCATACAGCGCCTGCGTGATAATCCCAGCGGGCGACTGCGCATCACTAGCCCGGCAGGATTAGGTTCTACGCTGCTGGCGCGGCTCACCGCCGAGTTTCAGCAGCACTTTCCGGCGGTATCACTGGATGTGCTGATTTCAGACGATGTGATCGATCTGGTGCAGGAGGGCTTTGATGTCGCTTTTCGCACCGGTAAACCGCATGACTCTTCACTGATTGGGCGTTCGCTTGGGCAAACCCCGCGATACTTGCTGGCATCGCCTGACTACCTGGCGCGGCACTTGGCATTACTTCACCCACAACAGCTCCAGCAACACCGCTGTATCGCGCATCATGCCTGGACGGAGTGGCTACTGCATCGCGGTTCGGAACTCTATCGCTGGTTACTCCCCGATTCGCATATTACGGATAACCTGCTTTACGCCCGTGAGTGCGCGATTGCGGGGGCGGGGATTACGCTATTGCCGGATTTCCTCTGTCTGGATGAAGCGGTGTCTGGAAAACTGGTCAGGGTCTTGCCGGATTGGCAGGTGGAAGCCAACGAGCTTTATCTGGTCTACCCCAGCCGCAAGCTGAATTCGCCCGCATTGGCGTGTTTTATCGACTTTGTTTTACAGCATCGCGCGTTGGATGATTACTCAACATTTTTGAAAAAGCAGTAGGGATTGTCGTACCTATAATATTTTTGTTTCATTTTTACTGATATTTTTTAATTTTTATTGAAACGTGATTTCTATCAACTTATTTTAGGTACGTTTTAGACTGAAAATGCCGATAACAATTGTGGTTCCTTTTGACTTTCTTATGAAAGGTTTGTCCTGCGTGGCATTATTGTCACAGTGATATCTGGGCTCTGCCGCACCAGCAATGGCAGAGATAATGTAGACCAGTGATGGTGAAAATGAGAATGCAACCGATGTCTGTTCAAAAAGAGAAGTTGAGTTACATCAACAATATACGTCTCGTTTCGTTATTTATTACTCTTTTTTCAATTATCCTGATTTTATTTGCGCTTTCTATTGGCACAGCGAGCTATTTCTTAAAACAAAGTAATGATTCATTGGATAAGGCTAATGAATTGTCTGATATCCGCGCTGGTATTAGCAGCAGTCTCGATCAATTGCGCGTTGCCAGATTGCTGCTTATTCAGGCGGGGGCGGCAAACCGTATTAGCGATCACGACGTCTTTAAATCCGCTTCAGACCAGGCTGCTGGTCGAGTCAGAGCCTCACAGAAGCGTCTGGATGAATATATCGCGCGTCCAGACAAGCTGGAGAGCGAAAACGCGCTGGATGACGAGATTCTTAAGGCGTATGCCAACTACCGTGATAACGCGATTCTGGCTATGCAGAAAGCGACAAACGACGGGGAATTTGAAGATACGATCACGCTGGAAAGTACGCTGGCCCGTCAGTTAGATGAAGCGTTCAGTGTTCCAGTACGCAAGAAAGTGAATGAACTCACGAAAGCTGCGCAGGCTATCAATCAGCGGGCGGAGCAGAACGCCCAACTGGGATACTGGATGATGGCGGGCTCGTTTGCGTTGTCCGTCATTATGGCATTGATGGCGTACATCATGGTACGCAATGTGATCCTTGCGCCAATCAATAGACTGGTTGAACGTATCCAGAAAATTGCAGCAGGTGACCTGACATTGCCGCCGATGGCGGTGGGACGTAATGAAATCGGCATTCTGGGAGCGAATATCCAGAACATGCAGGCGGAGCTGACGGATACGGTGACGATCGTGCGTGAAGGCGCAGATTCGATCTATCAAGGGTCGTCAGAAATTACGGCGGGTAACGTCGATCTCTCTTCGCGTACCGAGCAGCAGGCGGCCGCGCTGGAGGAAACCGCCGCGAGCATGGAACAACTGACAGCGACGGTGAAACAGAACTCTGACAATGCCCATCACGCCAGCCAATTGGCGAAAAATGCTTCTGAAAAAGCGGAGAAGGGCGGGCAGATTGTGAAGAACGTGGTGGATACCATGCAGGATATTTCTACCAGTTCACGTCGTATTTCCGAAATCACGTCGGTCATTAATAGCATCGCTTTCCAGACCAACATTCTGGCGCTGAATGCGGCGGTAGAAGCCGCGCGAGCGGGTGAGCAAGGGCGTGGTTTTGCCGTGGTGGCGGGTGAAGTCCGTAGTCTGGCACAGCGCAGCGCACAGGCCGCGAAAGAGATTGAAGGGCTGATTGGCGAATCGAGCAGGCTGGTGGATACAGGATCGGGGCTCGTGTCTCAGGCGGGTACAACCATGGGCGAGATTGTCCGCGCGGTTGTCAGCGTGACCGACATCATGGGAGAAATTGCCTCGGCTTCTGACGAACAGAGCCGTGGCATCGGGCAGGTGAGTCAGGCCGTGTCTGAAATGGATAGCGCGACGCAGCAGAATGCGGCGCTGGTACAGGAAGCCTCGGCGGCGGCCGTTTCGCTTGAAGAACAGGCTGCACGTCTAACGCAGGCTGTCGCGGTATTCAAGCTGGCTGGCGTGGCTCAGAGACTGAAGTCGTCCTTACCGAAGGCGGCACCGCAACCGCGCTTAGCGCCAGCGATGGCGCTCGCCGGAGCCAGCAGCAAAGGCAGCGATAGTCAAAACTGGGAAACGTTCTGATCGGATAAGTTAAGCCGTATTGGAAAGAAAAATGGCCCGCAATTTGCGGGCCATTTGTTTTATCACGTTAGATGACGGCTTATTTAGCGATCTTCTTGTATTTGATGCGGTGTGGTTCCAGCGCATCAGCACCCAGCGTACGCTTCTTGTACTCTTCGTATTCGGTAAAGTTACCTTCGAAGAATTCCACTTTACCTTCATCCTGATAATCCAGAATGTGTGTTGCGATACGGTCGAGGAACCAACGGTCATGCGAGATCACCATGGCACAGCCTGGGAATTCCAGCAGGGCGTTTTCCAGCGCGCGCAGGGTTTCGATATCCAGGTCGTTGGTTGGTTCATCGAGAAGCAGCACGTTGCCGCCTACCTGCAACAGCTTCGCCAGATGCAGACGACCGCGTTCACCACCGGACAGCTCGCCAACGCGTTTACCCTGATCAACCCCTTTGAAGTTGAAACGGCCAACGTAAGCGCGGCTTGGCATTTCGGTGTTGCCGATACGCATGATGTCCTGCCCGCCAGACACTTCTTCCCAGACGGTTTTGCTGTTGTCCATCGCGTCACGGAACTGGTCAACTGACGCCAGTTTCACCGTTTCACCCAGCTCAATCGAGCCGCCATCTGGCTGTTCCTGACCGGACATCATGCGGAACAGGGTCGATTTACCAGCACCGTTCGGGCCGATAATGCCGACAATCGCGCCTTTTGGTACGGAGAAGGAAAGTCCGTCGATGAGCTGACGTTCGCCGTAAGACTTGCTGAGGTTGGTGACTTCCACCACTTTATCGCCGAGACGAGCACCAGGCGGAATAAACAGTTCGTTAGTTTCGTTACGTTTCTGGTATTCGGTGTTGTTCAGCTCTTCAAAGCGTGCCAGACGTGCCTTACCTTTGGACTGACGGCCTTTAGCGCCTTGACGCACCCACTCCAGCTCTTTCTCAATGGATTTACGGCGAGCCGCTTCCTGAGAGGCTTCCTGTGCCAGACGCTGATCTTTTTGCTCCAGCCAGGAAGAGTAGTTGCCTTCCCACGGAATACCTTCGCCGCGGTCCAGTTCCAGAATCCAGCCTGCGACGTTATCGAGGAAGTAACGGTCGTGGGTAATCGCCACCACGGTGCCCTCGAAGTCGTGCAGGAAGCGCTCCAGCCAGGCGACAGATTCGGCGTCCAGGTGGTTAGTTGGTTCGTCGAGCAGCAGCATGTCCGGCTTTTCTAACAGCAGACGGCACAGCGCCACGCGGCGACGTTCACCCCCGGACAGGGTAGCGATTTTCGCATCCCACTCTGGCAAGCGCAGCGCATCGGCGGCGCGCTCTAACTGGTTGTCCAGATTATGGCCGTCGTGCGCCTGAATGACTTCTTCCAGTCGGCCTTGTTCGGCGGCTAATTTATCGAAGTCTGCATCCGGGTCGGCATACAGCGCATAGACTTCGTCAAGACGCTTCAGCGCGGTGACGACTTCAGATACCGCTTCTTCCACGGATTCACGTACGGTGTGCTCCGTGTTTAACTGCGGTTCCTGCGGCAAATAGCCGATTTTGATTCCAGGTTGTGGGCGAGCTTCGCCCTCGATGTCCGTATCAATGCCAGCCATAATACGCAACAGCGTTGATTTACCGGCTCCGTTCAGACCCAGCACGCCGATCTTGGCACCGGGGAAAAAACTGAGGGAGATGTTTTTCAGAATGTGACGCTTCGGCGGTACGACCTTACCGACGCGATGCATGGTATAAACATATTGAGCCACGTTGCGACTTCGCCTCTCTCTTATCTCTATGATTTGTCACCATAAGCAGGTGACCATATGTAGCACTGTGCTACTTAATACTCAGTGATGCAGCCTGAGAAATACCCCGGCAGCGGATCGATTATTCTAAGTATGGAGTGTAGCGGGTTTCAGCCCGCGATCCCAGCTATCCGGCGATTTGCCATGGCCGATCTGAGACGTAGGCCGCGTGATGAATTTCAGAATCGGTTTGCGGATCGGCATATCGTTGTCTGGCATGATGTGCCACACTGGATCTGCCCGATAGGATATGGGTATCGATACGATGAAGGATGCCGATAGCAAGTTCGATAACGGATGAGGTTAATGCAGGTGATAAAAGCGGGTCATTGGTGGTACGCCGTTTCGGCGATATGTCTGGCTGGGATTTCCGGCCATGCGCTGGCGGATTCTCTGGACGAACAGCGTCAGCGCTATCAGCAGGTTAAGCAAGCATGGGACAGCAACCAGATGGACACGGTCGCGCAGTTGATGCCGACGCTGCGCAGTTACCCACTTTATCCTTATCTTGAATACCGTTCGCTCACGCAGGATCTGAGTCAGGTCAGTGCGACGCAGGTGAAGCAGTTTATGGCAACGCACCCGACGTTGCCGCCCGCCCGTAACCTGACGACCAGCTTTGTGAATGAACTGGCGCGCCGTCAGGACTGGATTGGGCTGCTGGCATTTAGCCCCCAGCCGCCGAAGCCAGTCAGCGCCCGCTGTAACTTTTATTACGCCCAGTGGGCAACCGGTCAGCGCCAGGGCGTGTGGGAAGCCACGCGTGATATCTGGCTGACAGGGCGTTCGCTCCCTACCGTGTGCGATAAACTCTTCTCCGTCTGGCAGCAGGCCGGCGAACAGACGCCGCTGACGACGCTGGAACGCGCGCGCGTCTGGCGATGGACGAAGGCAGCGGCAGTCTGGTGAGCTATCTCATCAAGCAGTTACCCGACGATTATAAAACGATGGGCGATGCGTTGCTGAAACTCCAGAACGATCCGAATTCGCTGGAGAGCTTTGCCCGTACCGTCGGACCGACGGATTTTACGCGTAAAGTCACGCTCTCGGCCTTCACGCGCACGGCGCGTCAGGATGTTGATAATGCCCGCTCGATGCTGCCAGTCATTGCCCGTTTGCAGAAAATGAGCGCGACAGAACGTCAGGGGATGGAAGAAACCATTGCCTGGCGTTTGATGGGCAACGAGGCCACGCCAGAGCAGGCACAGTGGCGGGATGGCGTGGTGCGGCAGAGCACGTCGACCACGTTGCTGGAACGCCGCGTACGTATGGCGCTGGGAGCCGGCGATCGTCAGGGGCTAACGAGCTGGATGGCGCGTTTACCCGCGGATGCGTTACAGAAAGACGAATGGCGCTACTGGCGTGCGGTAGTGCTGTTGGATCAGGGCAAACGGCAGGAAGGCGAGACGCTATTACGCAGCCTGATGCAGGAACGCGGGTTCTATCCGATGGCAGCGGCGCAGAAACTGAACGAGCGCTATCCCATGACTATCATGACGGCGGTGAAGCCGGATCCTTCTTTGTCTCAGCTACCGGAAATCACCCGCGTGCGGGAGCTGATGTTCTGGCAGATGGATAATCTGGCGCGCAGCGAGTGGGTCGGGCTGGTGTCGAATCGTAGCAAACCGCAGCAGGAAGCACTGGCTCGCTATGCGTTTGAACAGCGCTGGGCGGATTTGAGCGTGCAGGCGACGATTGTCGCGAAGCTGTGGGATCATCTGGAAGAGCGTTTCCCGCTGGCCTGGAACGATGAATTCCGCCGTGAAACACAGGGGAAAGGCATCAGCCAGAGCTATGCGATGGCGATTGCTCGTCAGGAAAGCGCCTGGAACCCGAAAGCACGTTCCCCGGTTGGTGCATCGGGCCTGATGCAGTTGATGCCCGCGACGGCACAGCATACGGCCAAAATGAGTAATATCACGTTCTATACGAATAGCAGCCAACTGTTCGATCCCGAAACCAATATCCTGTTGGGAACGAACTACCTGGAGTACGTGTACCAGACATTTGGCCGTAACCGCATTCTGTCTTCCGCGGCTTACAATGCCGGGCCGTCGCGTGTGAATACCTGGCTGAGGAACAGCGCTGGGCGCATCGATCCCGTTGCGTTTATCGAAAGTATTCCGTTCTCGGAAACACGGGGTTACGTGAAAAATGTGCTGGCGTATGATGTCTTCTATCGCTATTTCCTTAATCAGCCAGCCAGTGTGCTGACGGACGCGGAATGGCAGCGGCGTTATTGAGACGTGCCGTTGCGCTCGTTGCCTGAAATTGTGTTATGCTGCCGTACTAGTTAAATAGTATGGCAGCCCGTTATGACTCCGTTATCGCTTATCGACCCGGCACTTTCTGAACAAGACAATGAGCATTGGTTACGCTTTGTCTCGTTATTGCAGCAGTCTATGGCGGAGGATCTTCAATTGCCGCTGCTTCAACTCCTGCTGACGCCGGATGAGCGTACAGCGTTAGGAACGCGGGTGCGAATTATACAGGAGCTAATGCGGGGTGAAATGAGCCAGCGTGAGCTGAAAAGCGAGTTAGGTGCGGGAATTGCGACGATTACGCGCGGTTCAAACAGTCTGAAAGCCGCGCCCCCCGCGTTAAAAAGCTGGCTGGAAGCGCAGTTGCTGTCGGCAGATAAGCCGTTGAGTGACGACGCGTAGCCGTTACGATTTTGCTGCCTGAACGGGAATCTGATAGATCGGATTATGGAACGGCACCAGTGCCAGCAGCAGCGCCTGATGGTACACGCTGGTGCGTGACAATTTGCCGTCGGTGAAGACGCCGATGGCACCACCTTTATGTTTGATATTCTGAACGCCCGTCAAACGCTCCATTTCATCGCCTAATTCCCGCCCTTCACGGATACCATGTAATATACTTTCTGGAAGAACCAGGCTTGCAGAACGTGATTCGCCACGCAGGTGGGCGTTTTCGATCACCATCCAGGCGAACGTCATGCTTTCTTCAATGCCTGCTTCGACACCGACCCAAAAATCGGCTTCTGGTCGCACCTGGCGTGCCATCATGACGCGGTTTCTTGCGCCTGTACGGGTTTCGAGAGAGCCGAGAGGCTGGCGCGGGACGCCACTGTCGACGTCAACGCCTTCTATGCGGCAGTTTTCTGCACCAAAGACATCGGTGAATGCCAGAGTAATAGCCTTAATCTTTGCCGGGTTGGTAGTTGCAGCAACAACGTGATACATAACAGTTTCGTACCTTTAGTTAATTTGACGCAGTATAACGGAAAACAACCATGTTACAGGTATATCTTGTTCGCCACGGCGAAACAGAATGGAATGTGGCTCGACGTATTCAAGGTCAATCGGACAGTGCGCTGACGCCAAGAGGTGAACAACAGGCACAGCAAGTTGCTGAACGAATCAGGACGTTAGGGATTACGCATATTTTTACCAGCGATCTCGGAAGAACGCGTCAGACGACAGAAATCATCGCTAAATCTTGTGGTGATTGCCAGATAATCCTGGAGCTCGGGTTACGTGAATTGAACATGGGCGTCTTAGAAGCCCGCGATCTGGATTCGCTGACCGCGGAGGAAGAAAAGTGGCGTAAAGGGCTGGTGGATGGCACGCCCGATGGCCGCATCCCGGAAGGCGAGTCGATGGTTGATGTGGCATTGCGCATGCATGGCGTTCTGGAGCGTTGTCTGGCGTTGCCCGCGGGAAGTCGTCCTTTGCTGGTTAGCCACGGTATGGCGCTGGGGTGCCTGCTGAGTACGGTTCTGGGGTTACCCGCATCGGCCGAACGGCGACTGCGCCTACGCAACTGCTCCCTGTCGCGCATCGATTATCAGCAAAGCCCGTGGCTGGCATCCGGTTGGGTGGTGGAAACGGCCGGAGATATTTCGCATTTGGATATTCCGGCACTGGATGAATTACAGCGCTGAGAGCGGTTCTGGATGTTGTATGGGGATAAAATACTCGCAGCGGATGATGTCGGGTATTTCCCCGTCTGTATCACGACTAGGGTGAAAACGCTCGGCATCAAACCCTTTGCGGCGTGTGAGCTGGAAGGTTGGCAGACAGGTGTCATACAGGCTGATAATAAAATCCTGTAGTTCGTCTGTCGGACCTTCAAACACGAACATCGCGTAGTCGCCGCCCGGTAGCGTGATCGGTTCACCCGTGTGGACATTATCGGGTAGATACTGTGGCTCCAGTGCCGTGGTGTAGAGTACTTCGTGCTCGTCGTCTTTTTCTTTACTCGGCTGTGAATGATGCAGCCCGTAAAGCACCGGCGGGACGCAGCGCGTTTCTCCCAAAAACTGGCGCCAATAGTGGACGCGAATTTCCGTACGGAAATTACAAATCTGCTCCAGACGGCAGTTATAGGTTTGCGTTAACCCAAGAAGGTGCGTTTCTGGCAGAGCGACAAACTGCGGCTGTGGCAGGGTAAACTCCCCGAGCCGGATTGGCGGACGAATGCCGAAAGTGTTCCAGTTATCGGAACGACGATAAGACGCTGGCGTTTGTGCAAACTGCTTTTTGAATGCGCGGGTAAAAGTCTGTTGTGAATCAAAACGGTATTGCAGGGCAATATCAAGGATAGGGCGACTGGTCAGACAGAGTGCAACCGCCGCTTTGGTCAATCTCCGCGCTCGGATATATGAACCAATGGCATGGCCTGTTACATCTTTGAACATTCTTTGCAGATGCCACTTGGAATAACCTGCTTTCGCCGCCACATTATCGAGTGAGAGCGGTTGGTCGAGATGGCTTTCCAGCCAGTTAAGCAAGTCACGTATGATACCGGCTTGATCCATAATCTTCCTCATCAAACACATTGGGCGCGAGCGTATTGAGATCCCGCATCATAGCAATATTTTCACTTTGGTACTGCCGAAGATTTTTGAAAATATTCCGCAGGTAATTTGGATAAGGGGGAGGGTTATGGCGGTTTATTTGTACATCCTTTTTTTAATTGTGGTTATTAATCGTTTGTCATGAATTGTCACGGGGCCTGAAATATGAACATAAAGCACATCATGGGAGCGGGTCTGCTATTGCTATCCACCGCTGGTTTTGTCAGTGCGGAAGAAGTTGGGTCTGTCGATACGGCCTTTAAATTGCTGGGGCCGGATCATAAGATCGTAGTGGAGGCGTTTGACGATCCGGATGTATCAAACGTGACCTGCTACATTAGCCGAGCTAAAACAGGCGGAATCAAAGGTGGGCTAGGGTTGGCGGAAGACACCGCGGATGCTGCGATTTCCTGTCAGCAGGTTGGGCCGATAACGCTGTCCGATAAAATCAAAAACGGTGGCGATCGCGGATCCGTGGTATTCCAGAAAAGAACATCGCTGGTTTTTAAGAAATTGCAGGTTGTTCGATTTTACGATCAAAAGCGCAATGCGCTGATCTATCTCGCTTACTCCGATCGATTAGTCGATGGGTCACCGAAGAATGCGTTAAGCGCTGTGCCGGTTATGCCGTGGGGAAAGAGTGAATAACGTGCGGTAAGAAGGGAAAACAGCCGGAACAGAAGCCTGCTCCGGCTGAGGGGGAATTAATTTTCCAGATCGCCGCAGAAGCGGTAGCCTTCACCGTGGATCGTCGCGATGATTTCCGGCGTATCGGCTGTAGATTCAAAATGCTTGCGGATACGACGGATGGTGACGTCAACGGTACGGTCGTGTGGCTTAAGCTCGCGACCCGTCATTTTCTTCAGCAATTCCGCACGGGACTGAATCTTGCCCGGATTTTCGCAGAAGTGCAGCATGGCGCGGAATTCACTGCGCGGCAGCTTATACTGTTCGCCCGCCGGGCTAATCAGAGAACGGCTATTGATGTCCAGTTCCCAGCCATTGAAGCGATAGCTTTCCACCAGACGACGCTCTTCCGTGCCGCTGCCCAGATTCATGGTGCGTGACAGCAGGTTACGTGCGCGGATCGTCAGTTCACGTGGGTTGAACGGTTTGGTGATGTAGTCATCCGCACCGATTTCCAGACCGAGGATCTTATCGACTTCATTGTCGCGGCCGGTGAGGAACATCAAGGCAACGGTGGCTTGCTCGCGCAATTCACGTGCCAGCAACAGCCCGTTCTTTCCTGGCAGGTTGATGTCCATGATCACCAGATTGATGTCGTTCTCGGACAAAATGTGGTGCATTTCTGCGCCATCAGTGGCTTCGTGAACAACGTATCCTTCCGCCTCAAAAATGCTTTTGAGGGTATTACGAGTTACTAGCTCGTCTTCAACAATAAGAATGTGCGGCGTCTGCATGTTTGCTACCTAAAATTGCCAACTTAAATTATAGAAATCGGAAGTACAGAAGTCGCTGTCATACCCTGCTGGCCCGCTGGCTACAACGCCAGTTATTCCGGGTATTTCCCTGGAGCTTATCGAGGTAGACTACACTCTCGCTCAACGTCAGACTCAAGTACGTAAATGCGTTACTGGTGTTCATTCTCTACCCGCTTAGAGGTACTGCTAGCGGATGAGCGTGGCGCTAATTTAACTGCGCTCAAAGTGGCGCACAGTTTAACCTTATTAACAGCAACATAACAGTAAGCACAGATTTTGCCTGCTGATAAATCTACGGTTCTGTTGACATATATCAAATTTCATTTTAGCACGTTAACTATTTTGTGATAAACACTTATAGGATTGCCAGTTTACGTCACAATTTAGCACTTTTTATGAACGATTTAGCATAGCAAATGCCAATAATCATAATTGGGGCTACACAGTCGCTGGTAGTTTTATAACTTATTGAAATAAAATAATTTACCTTATTTTTCTTAGGGTTTTATCTTCCCGCCTATTTTTTGGACTCACCGATGTTTCCTATCGAAGGCTGCGTTGATGCCGAAAATGTTGTTGGTTTATTGTTAACTTTTCATCGTGATACTCAACAAATTGTCGTTATCAATAAATCGTAGTCATCAATAAATTGTTATCGATGACAAGGCTGTGTTGTTTGGCGATCAGATGAACTATTGCCAAAACGCATGTAACCCATACTGAGGAGTCTATGCAGTTTCATATTATTTTGGTTGAGCCCGCTCGGGCTGAAAATGTAGGAGCGGCCGCTCGTGCGATGAAAACGATGGGGTTCAGCAGCTTGCGTATTGTCGGTAGCACGGTACACCAAGAGCCTGCGGCCCGTTGGGTTGCGCACGGTTCAGGAGATATTCTGGATAACGTACAGATGTTTTCCACGCTGGCTGAAGCACTGGCAGATGTCGATTTTACGGTAGCTACCACCGCGCGCAGCCGGGCTAAGTATCACTATTACTGCACGCCAGCGGAACTGACCGATGTATTGCAGGAGAAGGTTCAATGGATGGCGTCTGCGGCGCTGGTATTTGGTCGGGAAGATGTTGGCCTGACGAATGAAGAACTCGAACTGGCGGATGTGTTGACTGGCGTGCCGATGAAAGCGGATTATCCCTCGCTGAATCTTGGGCAGGCAGTGATGGTGTACTGTTACCAGCTGGCTGAACTCATGCAGGTCAAGCCGGAAGCGACGCAGCCAGCGGTGGCGGGGCAGTTATCGGCACTGCGCGATCGTATGGATCGGCTTTTAGTTACTCTGGCGGTTGAGGACGATGAAAAACTGCGGGACTGGCTGCATCAGCGGCTGGGACGTTTAGAGCAACGCGATACGGCGATGCTCCACCGGTTGCTACACGACATTGAAAAAAGCTTGCCGAAATAAGATAGCAGAGATGGCTTTTTTGGCAGTCGAACATCTTGATTCACGTATTTTGACAACGGTTTGTCCGGCTTATTCCTGTTTAGGCAGTGAGTTGAGCGGCAGGGATTTTTCCTTTGGCGAGAAGAAAAAAAAGAAATCCGTTGACTTCAAAGGGCGATTGGCCTAACTAATAGGGCAGATAACTCTACTTCTAATGAGATTCGATTTTAACATGCGCACTATCAGCCTGATCACCACGATTATTACCATCACCGATACAACCAGTAACGGTGCGGGCTGACGCATATAAAGATTCCAGAAAAAGCCCGCACCGAACAGTGCGGGCTTTTTTTTTATGGCAGGTTATCCTTCAACGCCGTCTGTAAGCGGCATACAAAAAACGCTTCCGGCGTTTGGTTGGCAGAAATTCAGGAGAACAGATAAAAATGCGAGTGTTGAAATTTGGCGGGACTTCAGTAGCGAATGCGGAGCGTTTTGCACGCGTTGCCGACATTATCGAGAACAACGCGCGCCAGGGACAGGTGGCTACCGTATTGTCCGCTCCGGCGAAAATTACCAACCATCTGGTTGCCATGATTGAGAAAACCGTCGCCGGACAAGATATCCTGCCACATTTAAACGACGCCGAAACGATCTTTTCTTCGCTGCTGCAAGGCCTTGCAGCGTCTCAACCCGGCTTTGACCATGCCCGCCTGAAGGCATTCGTGGATCAGGAGTTTGCACAGCTGAAACACGTTCTGCACGGCATCGCGCTGCTGGGCCAGTGCCCTGATAGCGTGAACGCTGCGATTATCTGCCGGGGAGAAAAACTGTCTATCGCCATCATGGAAGCGGTCTTTCAGGCGCGCGGCTATGGGGTTTCCGTTATCAACCCGGTTGAGAAACTGCTGGCGCAGGGACACTATCTTGAATCCACCGTGGATATCACGGAGTCGACTCGCCGCATCGCTGAAAGCGCTATCCCGAAAGATCATGTGATCCTGATGGCAGGCTTTACTGCCGGTAATGACAAAGGGGAACTGGTCGTGCTGGGCCGCAACGGTTCTGACTATTCCGCTGCGGTACTGGCTGCATGTTTGCGTGCCGACTGTTGTGAGATCTGGACCGATGTGGACGGCGTTTATACCTGCGATCCGCGTCAGGTGCCGGATGCTCGATTATTGAAATCGATGTCTTATCAGGAGGCGATGGAGCTGTCCTATTTCGGCGCCAAAGTCCTCCACCCTCGCACCATCGCACCTATCGCCCAGTTCCAAATTCCTTGCCTCATCAAAAACACCGAAAATCCTCAGGCTCCCGGCACGCTCATCGGCATGGATAGCACGGATACCCAGTATCCGGTGAAAGGCATCACCAACCTGAACAACATGGCGATGATTAACGTATCCGGCCCTGGCATGAAAGGTATGGTCGGCATGGCCGCGCGCGTGTTTGCCGCGATGTCACGTGCGGGCATCTCTGTTGTTCTGATTACGCAGTCATCTTCCGAATACAGCATCAGCTTCTGCGTATCGCAAAACGAGCTGGCGCGCGCCAGAAAAACGCTGGAAGACGAATTCTATCTGGAACTGAAAGAAGGCGTGCTGGAACCGCTGGATGTGATGGAGCGTCTGGCGATCCTCTCTGTGGTGGGCGATGGCATGCGCACGCTGCGCGGCCTGTCTGCGCGTCTGTTCTCCGCACTGGCGACGGCAAATATCAATATCGTGGCTATCGCGCAGGGCTCCTCCGAGCGCTCTATCTCTGTTGTGGTGAACAACGATGTGGCGACCACTGGCGTACGTGTTGCCCACCAGATGCTGTTTAACACCGATCAGGTGATTGACGTATTTGTTATCGGCGTCGGCGGCGTGGGTGGCGCACTGCTGGATCAGATCCACCGCCAGCAGCCGTGGCTGAAAGACAAACATATCGACCTGCGTGTGTGTGGGATCGCGAACTCCAAAGCGATGCTGACCAATATTAACGGCATCTCGATGGAAAACTGGCATGAAGAGCTAGGTAAAGCCCGCGAGCCGTTTAATCTGGGCCGTCTGATCCGTTTGGTTAAAGAGTACCATTTGCTGAATCCGGTGATCGTTGACTGTACGTCGAATCAGGCCGTGGCCGATCAGTACGTGGATTTCCTGTCCGATGGTTTCCACGTGGTGACACCAAACAAGAAAGCCAACACAGGGTCGATGAACTATTACCACCAGTTGCGCAGTGCCGCAGCGAAATCTCGTCGTCGTTTCCTGTATGACACCAACGTCGGTGCAGGCCTGCCGGTGATTGAGAACCTGCAAAATTTGCTGAATGCAGGTGATGAGCTGATTCGCTTTACCGGTATTCTTTCTGGCTCGCTGTCCTTTATTTTCGGTAAACTTGATGAAGGCATGTCGCTGTCGGAAGCGACCACGCAGGCGAAAGAAAAAGGCTATACCGAGCCCGATCCGCGTGACGATCTGTCCGGTATGGACGTCGCGCGTAAACTGCTGATTCTGGCGCGTGAAGCGGGTTATCAGCTGGAGCTGGGCGATATTGAGGTGGAATCTGTTCTGCCTGCCAGCTTCGATGCCTCCGGCGATGTTGCCAGCTTTATGCAACGCCTGCCGTCGGTTGATGATGAGTTTGCCAGCCGTGTTGCACAAGCGCGTGATGAAGGTAAAGTGTTGCGCTATGTCGGCGTGATTGAAGAAGGCCGCTGTAAGGTCAAGATCAGTTCCGTTGGTGGCAACGATCCGCTGTTTAAAGTCAAAGATGGCGAGAATGCACTGGCATTCTACAGCCGTTATTATCAGCCACTGCCGCTCGTGTTGCGCGGTTATGGTGCGGGTAACGATGTTACCGCTGCTGGTGTGTTCGCCGATCTGCTGCGCACCTTGTCATGGAAGTTGGGAGCATAATTATGGTTAAGGTGTATGCACCTGCATCAATCGGTAACGTCAGCGTCGGGTTTGATGTGCTGGGTGCGGCCGTCTCGCCGGTAGACGGTTCACTGCTGGGGGATTGCGTCTCTGTTGAAGCTGCCGATCTGTTCAGCCTGCGTAATGAAGGGCGTTTTGTTAGCAAACTGCCGGACAATCCGAAAGAAAACATTGTGTATCAATGTTGGGAACTGTTCTGTCAGGAAATTGGCAAAACCGTGCCAGTAGCGATGACGCTCGAAAAGAACATGCCGATTGGTTCGGGGCTCGGTTCCAGCGCTTGTTCTGTCGTCGCTGGGTTGATGGCGATGAACGAATTTTGCGGTAAGCCGCTGGATGATACCCGTCTGCTGACGCTGATGGGTGAGCTGGAAGGGCGCATTTCCGGCAGCGTTCACTACGATAACGTTGCCCCGTGTTTCCTCGGCGGCGTCCAACTGATGCTGGAAGAGAACGGCATCATCAGCCAGCCCGTGCCGTCGTTCGATGATTGGCTGTGGGTCATGGCGTATCCGGGGATTAAAGTCTCTACTGCTGAAGCGCGCGCGATTCTGCCTGCGCAATATCGTCGTCAGGATTGCATTAGCCACGGCCGTTATCTGGCCGGCTTTATCCACGCTTGCCATACCGGGCAGGCTGAGCTGGCGGCGAAACTGATGAAGGATGTCATCGCGGAACCTTATCGGACGAAACTGCTGCCCGGCTTTGCGGCCGCTCGCCAGGCTGCTGAAGATATCGGGGCGCTGGCCTGCGGTATTTCCGGCTCTGGCCCAACGTTATTCTCCGTCTGCAACGACATGGCAAGCGCACAGCGCCTGGCCGACTGGCTGCGGGATAACTATTTGCAGAACGATGAAGGTTTTGTTCATATTTGCCGTCTTGATACGACTGGCGCACGACAACTGGGATAACGCATGAAATTGTACAACCTGAAAGATCATAACGAGCAGGTCAGTTTTGCTCAGGCTATCAAGCAAGGGCTGGGTAGCCAGCAGGGGCTGTTCTTCCCGCTGGAGCTGCCGGAATTTGAGCGCACCGAAATCGATGCGCTGCTGGATCTGGATTTTGTTACTCGCAGCAGCCGTATTCTGTCTGCGTATATTGGCGATGAGATCGCAGCTGAAACCGTGTTCGAGCGCGTAAAAGCTGCTTTTGCGTTCCCGGCACCCGTTGCGCCAGTGGCGGAAGACATTGCAGCGCTGGAATTGTTCCACGGCCCGACGCTGGCCTTTAAAGACTTCGGCGGCCGCTTTATGGCGCAAATGCTGACGGAAGTGTCTGGCGACGAGAAAATCACTATTCTGACGGCCACCTCTGGCGACACCGGTGCCGCTGTGGCGCACGCTTTTTACGGTCTGGAAAATGTCCGCGTCGTGATTTTGTATCCGCAAGGCAAGATCAGTCCGTTGCAGGAAAAACTGTTCTGTACGCTGGGTGGCAATATTCACACCATCGCGATCGACAGCGATTTCGATGCTTGTCAGGCGTTGGTGAAAAAGGCATTTGATGATGAAGAACTGAAAAAGGCAATTGGCCTGAACTCAGCGAACTCCATCAACATCAGCCGTCTGCTGGCGCAAATTTGCTACTACTTTGAAGCCGTTGCACAGCTGCCGCAGGAAGCCCGTAACCAGCTAGTGGTTTCTGTACCGAGTGGTAACTTCGGCGATCTGACCGCTGGCCTGCTGGCGAAATCGCTGGGTCTGCCGATTAAGCGCTTCATCGCAGCGACCAACGCCAATGACACCGTGCCGCGTTTTCTTAGCAGCGGAAATTGGGAACCGAATAAAACGGTGGCAACCTTATCCAACGCGATGGATGTGAGCCAACCGAACAACTGGCCGCGTGTGGAAGAGCTGTTCCGTCGTAAGAACTGGCAGTTGAAAACGCTGGGCTTTGGCGCAGTGAGCGATGAGACGACGAAAGAAACCATGCATGAGCTGGATGCGTTAGGCTATCTCTCTGAGCCGCACGCGGCGATTGCTTACCGTCTGCTGCGCGATCAGCTGCAAGCTGGTGAGTTTGGCCTGTTCCTGGGTACGGCACATCCGGCGAAATTCAAGGAAAGCGTAGAAGACATTCTGGGCAAAGAACTGGATCTGCCGGAAGCGCTGGCTGAGCGTGCCGATCTGGATCTGCTGTCGCACAACTTCCCGGATGATTTTGCGAAGCTGCGTGAGTTCCTGATGTCACTGCCGGAATAAATCGATTGAAAGGGCGGCGTTTTCGCCGCCTTTCTTTTTTGCTTATCGAACTATTTATACCCTAAATAGTTCGAGTTGCAGGAAGGCGGCAAGAGAGTGAATCCCGATGAGCTTACTCAGGTAAGTGATTCGGGTGAATGAACGTAGCCAACGCACATGCAGCTTGAAGTATGACGGGTATGTTTACTGTTCGTGGCGCTTGAACACCAGCTCGTTAGCTGAAGAGTCCGCCGCCTCGAAAAAGTAACCTTCCAGATTAAACGCTTTCAACTGCTGGGGTTGAGTCAGGCGGTTTTGAATAATGAAACGGCTCATCAGACCGCGCGCTTTCTTGGCGTAGAAGCTGATCACCTTGAACTTACCGTTTTTCTCATCCAGGAAAACGGGTTTGATCAGGCGAGCATTGAGCTTTTTCGGTTTAACGGCTTTGAAATATTCGTCCGATGCCAAATTGACCAGCACATCGTCGCCTTGATCGCGCAGCGCCTGGTTCAGCTTTTCAGTAATGGTATCGCCCCAGAAACTGTAGAGATCTTTACCGGCTTTATTTTCCAGCCTGGTGCCCATTTCCAACCGATACGGCTGCATCAAATCCAGCGGGCGCAACACGCCATACAGGCCTGATAGCATACGCAGATGCTGTTGAGCGAAATCGAAGTCATCCTCGCTGAAATCTTCTGCGGCCAATCCGGTATAGACGTCGCCCTTAAACGCCAGCAGCGCCTGACGCGCGTTATCCGGCGTGAAATCCGGCTGCCAATCGCTAAAGCGGCCTGCGTTCAGGTCAGCCAGCTTATCGCTGATGCTCATCAACGAGGCGATCTGTGCCGGCGTCAGTTTTTTACACACATCAATCAACTGGCTGGAATAGTCCAGAAGTTCCGGTTGGGTATAACGCGCCGTTGCCAAAGGACTGGTGTAGTCGAGCGTTTTTGCGGGTGAAATAGTAATAAGCATGCGCCATGTCCTGTCGGTCTGATTTCTGATGGTCCTACTATAGCAAGAACCCGATAAGAAAACGGCGATGGTTACAATAGCTTCATCTTTTAAGATGCTTCATTTTTTCGGCAGGATGATTTCAGTGTGGTAAGAGACGGGGCTGTGTAGAGAGGATTAACAGCTGGCTTGCACGGGAAAGTGCGCGTGTTATTATCAGATTTCGGCGCAAAACAGACGGCCACCAGATTAGATAACAAGTCGATTCATATACGAGCTATTTTCATTCACGAGCACCACGTATAAACAACGAGACATGCCAACATGACGGATAAACTGACTTCCCTACGCCAACTGACCACGGTTGTAGCTGATACCGGCGATATTGCGGCAATGAAACTGTACCAACCGCAAGATGCGACCACCAACCCTTCACTGATTCTGAATGCGGCGCAAATTCCTGAATACCGCAAGCTGATCGACGAGGCGATTGCCTGGGCGCGTGAGCAGAGCAGCGATCGCAAACAGCAGGTCGTGGATGCCACGGATAAACTGGCGGTCAATATCGGTCTCGAAATTCTAAAATTGATCCCTGGCCGCATCTCCACAGAAGTAGATGCGCGTTTGTCTTATGACACCGAAGCCAGCGTGGCGAAGGCAAAACACCTGATCAAGCTGTACAACGACGCGGGCATCAGCAACGAGCGTATCCTGATTAAACTGGCTTCCACCTGGCAGGGCATCCGCGCGGCGGAGCAGTTGGAAAAAGAAGGCATCAACTGTAACCTGACGCTGCTGTTCTCCTTTGCACAGGCACGCGCTTGTGCTGAAGCGGGCGTGTTCCTGATTTCACCGTTCGTTGGCCGTATCCTTGACTGGTACAAAGCCAATGGCGATAAGAAAGAATTCGCACCGCATGAAGATCCAGGCGTGGTTTCCGTTAGCGAAATTTACGACTACTACAAAGAGCACGGCTATGAAACCGTCGTGATGGGTGCAAGCTTCCGTAACGTCGGTGAGATTCTGGAACTGGCCGGTTGTGACCGCCTGACGATTGCGCCAGCCCTGCTGAAAGAGCTGTCAGAAAGCGAAGGCGAAGTGGTTCGCAAACTGTCTTACGTCGGTGAGGTGAAAGTCCGTCCGGCGAAAATGACCGAGGCGGAGTTCTACTGGCAGCACAACCAGGATCCAATGGCGATTGATAAACTGGCCGACGGGATCCGTAAATTTGCTATCGACCAGGAAAAATTGGAAAAGATGATTGCCGATTTACTGTAAGCATTTTGCTGATGAAAATAGCCGGGATTTCCGGCTATTTTTTTGTCTACAGTTTGGCTTTGTGGAGAGAATAGGGCTATTTCGCCGTCGCGTTACGGGTTTTCTTCGCGATATAAAGATTGTCATCGGCACGTTTCATTACCTCGCTGAGATCTTCCCCAGCGATATGGTATTCAACCAGTCCAATACTGACCGTCAGTCTGATTTTCCCTGCGGCTGTTTCACACGGCGTGTCGCTAACGCGCTCTCTTGCTTTGTCCACGATAGTGTACGCATCATCTAATCCGGTATTCGGTAATACGATCGCGAATTCATCGCCGCCAATACGACCAAAAATATCTTCGCGACGAAATGATTTTTTAAAGGTGTCGGCAACAAACTTCAGAGCATCATCGCCGATGCTGTGGCCGAAGCTGTCGTTCACCTGCTTAAAATAGTCAATGTCAATCAGAATGACGCTAACGGGGCGCTTGGTCAGATTGGCAATACTCAAGGCTTTATTGGCGGCCAGAAAAAATGCGTCTCGCCGTAAATAGCCGGTGAGATCGTCATATCGCGCGATGATCGGCAGCTCTATCAGGTATTTTTTTGCCAGAAGTGAGAGCAAGCTGCCTAAGATGGCAGAAAGCAGTACAACGCTGAGAATGATGGCCGCAGAACCAAGGGATGTCAGTGTATCAAGAAACGAAGGCGGGGGCGTTTCTGACGTGGTTCTAATCCGAATTCCTAATAATTCATCCGTAGGCGATAGCACCGGAAAGATGATGGTAAGGGTGCTTTTGCCTGCATATTCACCAATTGATGGTAGTTTATTCTGGCAGATGCGGATAATTGCCATATCATTAAATGTAAGATCGGATGACGATAATCGATTAATACATTCGCTACGAACGTCACGCGTATTAAATACCCATGTTCTCATCCGTGCAGAAACGTAGGATCCTGTTTTTCGAGTGATATCACTCTCCATTATCTCTCCACCCGCATTATAAGATTCATATGTCTTGATGGTGATATCCAGATTCTGCCGTTCTACTTTCCATGCATTTCTGCTTGCTTCATGAGTAAGGAGGATAACGATAAAAAAGGAAATAAACCCAAATAGAAAGAAGGCCGAGGTAGGATGTGAAAATAACTTTAATATCTTATATTTAAGATCGGTCATGGCGACTTCCTTGATAAGGCTTTTTTACTTATTGTGGTACTAAAGAAGTGCTTTAATTTTATCATATTATTTGATTTAACGTGGTGTTCTATCGTGGTAGATATCATCCTTTTCCCTTTAATCTATCGACGTATTTCATGTGCTCTTAATGGGTAAGCGGACTTCTTTAGTCGCTGATTATTCTTAAATGTTAATTGCTCAACGCTATTATTAATTTTAGTCATGACCTGACTTTTTTTGAGACGATATTTAATAATGATTATCAAATACTGTGCCGCATGCGATGTGAAATAACATCCGTCGCGTGAATTTCCTCATAAGAGAGAATTGTTTGCTAAAAGCCGTCAATATCCTGATAAAATTGGTGTTTTGTTTAAACTGAGGTGCTTATGAACGTATTGCGTATTGGCTTGGTTTCCGTATCCGATCGTGCTTCCGGTGGGGTTTATCAGGATAAGGGCATCCCAGAACTGGAATCCTGGCTCCGCAGCGCGTTGACCACGCCTTTTGAAGTGGAAACCCGACTGGTGCCGGATGAACAGCCGATGATTGAACAAACGCTGTGTGAATTGGTTGATGAACGCGGCTGTCATCTGGTGCTGACAACCGGGGGAACGGGGCCAGCTCGCCGTGATGTCACGCCGGATGCCACGATGGCTGTTGCCGATCGAGAAATGCCGGGGTTTGGCGAACAAATGCGTCAGATTAGCCTGCGCTTTGTTCCTACCGCGATCCTTTCCCGTCAGGTGGGTGTGCTGCGTAAACAGGCGCTGATTCTTAATCTTCCAGGGCAACCCAAGTCGATTAAGGAAACACTGGAAGGCTTAAAAGATGCAGATGGCAAGGTCGTTGTCGCCGGTATTTTTGCCAGCGTACCGTATTGTATCCAGTTGCTGGAAGGCCCTTATATTGAAACCAATGCGGATGTGGTAGCAGCTTTTCGCCCTAAAAATGCCGTGCGCGAAATAAAAAACTGAAGTTAGGCGATTTGAAACATAAGATTCAGCTTTGCTGGTGTATAAAAATTTTGCCGCTATAGTAATTTCTACTTTACACACTGCGGTGATGTTTTTTCTCACTCTGGCAATGCACGGTAACTTATGACTCAGGACCAACACGCCCATCCTCGCCGGTTAAACCGGCAGGACTATAAAACGCTGTCTCTGGCTGCGCTGGGTGGCGCGTTAGAGTTTTACGACTTTATTATTTTCGTCTTCTTTGCCGCCGTGATTGGCGATCTCTTTTTCCCATCAGATATTCCTGAATGGCTGCGGCAGGTACAGACGTTCGGTATTTTTGCAGCAGGCTATCTGGCCCGCCCGCTTGGGGGCATCATCATGGCCCACTTTGGCGACAAGAGCGGACGTAAGAAAATGTTCAGCCTGAGCATATTGCTGATGGCGTTACCGACGCTGGCAATGGGCTTGCTGCCAACCTATGAAGCTATTGGTATTGCGGCACCACTTTTACTGCTGTTAATGCGCGTGCTGCAAGGTGCCGCAATCGGCGGGGAAGTCCCCGGCGCATGGGTCTTCGTTGCGGAGCATGTGCCTCGCGCCCGTATTGGGTTTGCCTGCGGTACGTTGACTGCCGGTTTAACGATGGGGATTCTGCTGGGCTCGCTGATCGCGACGCTGCTGAACACGGTGCTCACGCCAGAGCAGATGTCTGGCGGCGGCTGGCGTCTGCCGTTCTTTATTGGCGGAGTATTCGGTCTTGTCGCTATGTATCTGCGCCGCTGGTTGCAGGAAACCCCCATTTTTATGGAGATGCGTGAGCAGAAAAAGCTGGCGGAAGAGCTGCCGCTGAAATCTGTCGTCTTAAATCATAAACGCGCGGTTGTGGTTTCAATGCTGCTGACCTGGCTGCTGTCTGCGTGCATTGTCGTCGTTATTCTGATGGCACCGACCTACCTGCAAAAAGTCCACGGCATTCCTGCTGCGCTGGCATTGCAGGCGAACTGTCTGGCAACGATTGCGCTGATGGTGGGCTGCGTCGGCGCGGGACTGCTGGTTGACCGCTTCGGTGCGAGCAAGTTGTTCATTGTGGGTAGCCTGTTGCTGGCTGCCTGTAGCTGGTTCTTTTATAGCTCGGCAGCAAGTAGTACGACGTTGCTCTTTGTCAGCTATGCGATTGTGGGGCTCAGCGTTGGCGTGGTTGGCGGCGTACCGTATGTCATGGTGCGGGCATTCCCGGCGGCGGTGCGGTTCTCCGGGATTTCTTTTTCCTACAACGTTTCCTACGCCATTTTTGGTGGCCTGACGCCCGTCTTCGTGACGCTGATTATGAAGGCGACGCCGATGGCGCCTGCTTTCTATGTCCTGACGCTGGCTGCCGTGGGATTGTTGTTGGGTATTTATTTGCAACGCGATCTGGACGCGGACTCACGTGCTTCGGTCGATAGCGACGCACGCGATCGTTCGCCCGTCGAAGTTTAAGCACGCTGTTATCAAAAAATAGCGCGGCATCAAAAACAAACGAGCCCTGTCAATCTGGCAGGGCTCGTTTGCATGTCACGCAGGATCGCGTCGGTACGGGTATAGCGTCAGAACTTAGTGAGACGCGCCACGAGCACCAATTGGCAGGACGGTGCGGCCAAACTTCTCGTTCAGCACTTCAGCCATTGCCAGATAAATCGCACTAGCGCCACAGATGATGCCTTCGTAACCCGCGAAGGTCAGCAGGGCGTGGTTGCCAGTAAAGTTGCCTACGGCCAGCAGAGCAAACAGCACGGTCAGGCTGCCGAAGACAAATTGCAGGGCGCGGTTAGTACCGAAGGTGCCGAAGAACATAAACAGCGTGAAGACGCCCCACAGACCAAGGAACACACCAAGGAACTGCGCGTCGCTGGCTTCTGCCAGACCCATTTTTGGCAGTACGAGAATGGCAACCAGCGTCAGCCAGAATGCGCCGTAAGACGTAAATGCGGTCACGCCAAACGTATTCCCTTTTTTATATTCCAGCAGGCCAGCCAGAATCTGGGCAATACCGCCGTAGAAAATACCCATGCTGAGAATGATGGAAGAAAGTGGGAAAAAGCCTGCGTTGTGCAGGTTTAACAGAATAGTGGTCATCCCGAAGCCCATCAGTCCTAATGGACCAGGATTTGCCAACGTGTTCGTGCTCATAAATCCTCTGCAATAACAGATTATTAATAGTCCCTTCGCGTCGGGCGCGGCATTAAGGTTAGCGAGTGCGCCAATCACGTTGGGATAGGTGTCGTTTAGGTGTTATTGCCCGCCATTATGTAGGGAAATGTCCCCATTTCTGCGGCGGGCGCGGCATCATATCGGGCGTTTGGAACGGACACAACATGGGGAAGGCAGAATAGTTTGATCGTACGAGGGATAAAGGTCATTTTTTTTCATCTTCCCCCCTTGATGATAGAAATGTTGGCCCCATCTTATTTCCAACCGAAACAGTTTGACCTGCCGCAAAGGCGTGTGTCGGGCCGTTACATCGGTGGTTAGCATGAAAATGAAACGTGTGCTGCTGATGAAAACGAGGGTGTGTCGTTAGAAAACGAGAAATCTTGTTGAAAAACGACATTTCGCCCGCACAGTAGGTTTAACCACCATACCGAATATGACTTTTTAGTGGAGATGTTTAGATGGGTAAGATTATTGGTATCGACCTGGGTACAACCAACTCTTGTGTCGCGATTATTGACGGTACTCAGGTAAAAGTACTGGAAAATAGCGAAGGCGATCGCACCACGCCTTCAATCATTGCTTATACGCAAGACGGTGAAACTCTGGTTGGCCAACCGGCTAAACGTCAGGCAGTGACCAACCCGCAAAATACACTGTTTGCTATCAAGCGCCTGATTGGCCGTCGTTTCAAAGACGAAGAAGTTCAGCGCGATGCCAACATCATGCCGTACAAAATTATCGCGGCAGATAATGGCGATGCATGGCTGGAAGTGAAAGATCAGAAAATGGCTCCGCCGCAGATTTCAGCTGAAGTGCTGAAAAAAATGAAGAAGACGGCGGAAGACTATCTGGGTGAGACGATCACAGAAGCGGTTATCACCGTACCGGCTTACTTCAACGATGCGCAGCGTCAGGCAACCAAAGACGCTGGCCGTATCGCGGGTCTGGAAGTCAAACGTATCATCAACGAACCGACAGCGGCAGCGCTGGCGTACGGTCTGGATAAAGAAGTTGGCAACCGCACTATCGCGGTTTACGACCTGGGCGGCGGTACGTTCGATATTTCCATCATCGAAATCGATGAAGTTGATGGCGAAAAAACCTTTGAAGTTCTGGCAACCAACGGTGACACCCACCTGGGTGGTGAAGACTTCGATAGCCGCATGATCAACTATCTGGTTGATGAATTTAAGAAAGATCAAGGTTTCGACCTGCGCAACGATCCACTGGCCATGCAGCGTTTGAAAGAAGCGGCAGAAAAAGCCAAGATCGAGCTGTCTTCTGCACAGCAGACCGACGTTAACCTGCCGTACATCACGGCAGACGCTACCGGTCCTAAGCACCTGAACATCAAAGTGACGCGTGCGAAACTGGAATCACTGGTAGAAGAGCTGGTGAACCGTTCTCTGGAGCCGCTGAAAGTGGCGTTGCAGGATGCTGGCCTGTCCGTTTCTGAAATTCAGGACGTGATTCTGGTTGGTGGTCAGACGCGTATGCCTCTGGTACAGAAGAAAGTTGCTGACTTCTTTGGTAAAGAGCCACGTAAAGACGTGAACCCAGACGAAGCGGTTGCTATCGGTGCTGCGGTTCAGGGCGGCGTTCTGTCGGGTGACGTGAAAGACGTTCTGCTGCTGGACGTAACCCCGCTGTCTCTGGGTATCGAAACGATGGGTGGCGTGATGACGGCGCTGATCGCCAAAAACACGACGATCCCGACTAAACACAGTCAGGTGTTCTCGACGGCGGAAGACAACCAGTCTGCGGTAACGATCCATGTTCTGCAGGGGGAGCGTAAGCGTTCGCACGATAACAAATCTCTGGGTCAGTTTAACCTGGATGGTATTCAGGCTGCACCGCGCGGTATGCCACAGATCGAAGTCACTTTTGACATCGATGCTGACGGTATCCTGCACGTTTCCGCGAAAGACAAAAACAGCGGTCGCGAGCAGAAAATCACCATCAAGGCGTCTTCCGGTCTGAACGAAGAAGAAATCCAGAAAATGGTACGTGACGCAGAAGCAAATGCGGAATCTGACCGTAAGTTTGAAGAGCTGGTTCAGGCGCGTAACCAAGGCGATCACCTGCTGCACAGCACGCGTAAGCAGCTGGAAGAAGTGGGCGACAAACTGGCCGCTGATGATAAAACTGCCATTGACGATGCACTGAAAGCGCTGGAAAGCGCGCTGAAAGGCGAAGACAAAGCAGACATTGAAGCGAAAATTCAGGCGCTGGTTCAGGTTTCCGGCAAGCTGCTGGAAGCGTCTCAGCCACAGCCAGGTGCTGAAGGTGCCGCTGATGATGCTTCTGCTCGTCGCGACGACGATGTCGTTGATGCTGAGTTTGAAGAAGTCAAAGATAAAAAGTAATCGCCCTTGAGCGGGCGCAGTAGCAGCCACAAGGCTACTGCTGGCAATCAGCACGGGCGTCGAGGAAACTCTACGCCCGTGCACGCATGTTGAGGGGCAGGAAAAGAAATGGCGAAGCAAGATTATTACGAAAGCCTGGGCGTTGCTAAAAGCGCGGATGAGCGCGAAATAAAGAAAGCCTACAAGCGTCTGGCAATGAAGTACCACCCGGACCGTAATCCTGGTGATAGCGAGGCAGAAGCCAAGTTCAAAGAGATCAAAGAAGCCTACGAAATCCTTATCGATTCGCAAAAACGTGCAGCCTACGATCAGTACGGTCACGCGGCGTTTGAGCAAGGTGGTATGGGCGGAGGCGGCGGTGGCTTTGGCGGCGGCGGTGCCGATTTTGGTGATATTTTTGGCGACGTGTTCGGAGACATCTTTGGCGGCGGTCGCCGTCAGCGCGCGAGCCGTGGCTCCGATTTACGCTACAACATGGAGTTGACGCTAGAAGAAGCGGTACGTGGCGTCACCAAAGAGATCCGTATTCCCGCACTCGAAGAGTGTGATGTGTGCCACGGTAACGGCGCGAAGCCGGGTAGCTCCCCGATCACCTGTCCGACCTGTCATGGTAATGGTCAGGTTCAGATGCGTCAGGGCTTCTTTACCGTGCAGCAAGCGTGTCCGCACTGTCATGGTCGCGGTAAGATCATTAAAGATCCGTGCGTCAAATGTCACGGCCATGGTCGCGTAGAGAAGAGCAAAACGCTGTCGGTGAAAATTCCGGCGGGCGTGGACACGGGCGACCGTATCCGTTTGTCTGGTGAAGGCGAAGCGGGTGAGCACGGTGCACCGTCAGGTGATTTGTACGTTCAGGTGCAGGTTAAAGCGCACCCGATCTTCCAGCGTGAAGAAAACAATCTGTACTGCGAAGTGCCGATCAATTTTGCGATGGCAGCATTAGGTGGCGAGATTGAAGTTCCTACGCTGGATGGCCGCGTGAAGCTGAAAGTGCCTGCGGAAACGCAAACCGGGAAATTGTTCCGTATGCGTGGCAAAGGCGTGAAATCGGTACGTGGCGGTGCGCAGGGCGATCTGCTGTGCCGTGTAGTTGTCGAAACGCCGGTTAACCTAAACGAGCGTCAAAGACAACTGCTGCAAGAACTCGATGAGAGCTTCGGTGGCCCGTCTGGCGAGAGAAATAGCCCACGCTCGAAAAACTTTTTCGATGGCGTGAAGAAATTTTTCGATGATTTAACCCGTTAATGGTTTGTCGTTAACGCGTGATAAGAAACCGGTGGGGTAAACCTGCCGGTTTTTTTATGATGGACATCCGTCCGTCACCCTGCGGCCGTTGCTGTGCAACGTTGAAAAACGCTCCCAACGTTTTTTATTCCTTTCTCCAGATAGCCTCAATTCAATAGATCGTTTTTTACGATGATTAAGCCAGCTTTAATCTGCTTTTAACGAGTGGTTAGATTGCGTAATCTTGCCAGCAAGAAAGCGGGCGTGCGGTATTAATGCTCGTGCCTCATGGGAGATTAAGTCAATGATAACAATGATTCGCCGTTTTATTCAGTTGGATGCGGCGGCTGGCGTGATGTTAATGATGGCGACAGTATTGGCACTCACGTTTGCCAATTGGTCTGTTACCGCCGCTGGCTATCAGCAATTTCTAATGATGCCGGTGGAAATGCGGTTTGGCGCACTCGAAATCAATAAGAACCTGCTACTGTGGATTAACGATGGCCTGATGGCAGTTTTCTTCCTGCTGATTGGTCTGGAAGTGAAACGCGAGCTTATCGAAGGCTCGTTAGCCAGCCGCCAGCAGGCGATGCTGCCACTGGCGGCTGCGGTAGGCGGAATGATGTTTCCTGCCTTGCTCTTTCTGCTTTTCAACGCGAATGATGAAGTGACGCGCGCTGGCTGGGCGATTCCCGCTGCGACAGATATCGCGTTTGCCATTGGTGTGCTGACGCTATTGGGCAAACGAGTTCCCGCGGGGCTGAAAGTCTTCCTGCTGGCGCTGGCGATCATTGACGATCTGGGGGCGATCCTGATCATCGCTCTGTTTTATACGCAGCAGATCTTCTGGCCCGCACTGGGTGGAGCGGTGCTGGCGATTGCGGCACTGGCGTATATGAACAGGCAGCGGGTTGGTAAAACCTCCGCCTATTTGCTGGTGGGGATCGTCCTGTGGGTCTTCATTCTGAAATGTGGCATTCATGCAACGCTGGCGGGAGTGATTGTCGGATTCTTTATTCCTTTGCGCACGTCCGACGGGCAGCCTTCTCCGGCAACCACGCTGGAACATGGCTTACAAACGTGGGTTGCGTTTCTGATTATTCCGCTGTTTGCCTTCGCTAACGCAGGCATTGTATTGCAGGGGATTGTGCTGGAAAAACTGTTTTCCCCTTTGAGCCTTGGCATTGCCGCTGGATTGCTGATTGGTAAACCGTTGGGCATTACCTTGTTCAGTTGGCTAACCATCCGACTGGGCTACGCGCGTCT
Organism: Pectobacterium brasiliense; assembly: GCF_016950255.1. Classification (NCBI taxonomy): domain Bacteria; kingdom Pseudomonadati; phylum Pseudomonadota; class Gammaproteobacteria; order Enterobacterales; family Pectobacteriaceae; genus Pectobacterium; species Pectobacterium brasiliense. The sequence continues at coordinate 422,101 of NZ_JACGFN010000003.1, forward strand.
GCCCGCTGGTGTTCACTTTAGCCAGATTGTGGCGGTGTCAGTGCTGTGTGGCATCGGTTTTACCATGTCGATATTTATTACGCTACTGGCCTTCTCCGGCGGCGATGCGGAATTGATTACCTATGCCAAGCTGGGAATTCTGTTGGCATCGGGGCTGGCGGCGCTGCTTGGCTATCTGGCGCTACGCGGGGTGTTGCCTGCGCTGGACAAGGCGATGCAGCCGTGTAAGGGTTGATGCTATGCCGGAGGCGCGAAGAGGGGGCGGGTGTGTCTCATTTGAATTTTAATCATCTCTATTATTTCTGGCAGGTTTATAAGTCGGGATCCGTTGCGGGGGCGGCAGAGACGCTGTTCTTAACGCCGCAGACCATTACCGGGCAAATCAAATGCCTGGAAGAGCGTTTACAGGGCAAGCTCTTCAAGCGTAAGGGGCGCGGGTTGGAACCGACGGAGCTGGGACAGCTTGTTTTTCGCTATGCAGATAGTATGTTCCAGCTTAGCCAGGAAATGTTGGATATTGTGAACTACCGCAAAGAATCGAACCTGTTATTCGATGTCGGCGTGGCTGATGCGTTGTCCAAACGGCTAGTGAGCAGGGTGCTGGAAACGGTCGTAACGGAACAGGAACATATCCATTTACGCTGTTTTGAGTCGACGCACGAAATGCTGCTGGAGCAGTTGAGCCAGCATAAGCTGGATATGATTCTGTCAGATTGTCCGGTGGATTCGACGCAGCAGGAAGGGCTGTTTTCAATCAAACTGGGCGAATGTGGTGTGAGTTTTTATTGTAAACGTCCGCAGCCTGAGCAGCCTTTTCCCGCCTGCCTTGAACAACGTAAGCTGCTGATTCCCGGGCGGCGAACCATGCTGGGACGGAAACTGCTGAACTGGTTTACTGCGCAAAATATTCAGACGACTATTTTGGGTGAATTTGATGATGCGGCGCTGATGACCGCGTTCGGTATTAATAACGACGCGATTTTCGTTGCACCGTCGCTGTATGCCAATGAAATCTACCAGCAGGGCGATATCGTCGAGATCGGTAGGATCGAGAACATTCAGGATGAGTATTATGCGATTTTTGCGGCCAGAATGATCCAGCATCCGGCGGTGCAGCGCGTCTGTAACGCGGATTTTTCAGCGCTCTTCTGTGATACCACAGACACAAAAAAACCGGCCTAGGCCGGTTTTTTCTTAGCAACAACACGCAGATGCGTGATTATTGCATGGCGTTGATGCGCGCAACCAGATTGGATTTATGACGTGCAGCTTTGTTCTTGTGGATCAGGCCTTTACCAGCCTGACGATCCACGATCGGTTGCATGTCATTAAATGCTTTCTGTGCCGCTTCTTTATCGCCAGTAGCGATCGCCGCGTATACTTTCTTGATGAAAGTACGCATCATTGAGCGACGGCTTGCGTTATGCTTACGGCGCTTCTCAGATTGTACGGCGCGTTTCTTAGCTGATTTGATATTAGCCAAGGTCCAACTCCCAAATATATTCAATCGAGGACAATTCAAAGGCCGTGGAATATGCTCGTTTAGCCTTCGTTTGTCAATGGATTTGTGCAAATAAGCGTCGTTTGTACGTCGACACTTGTTACGTTGTGATGGCGCAGGATTTTAGCAGCTTCACGCGGTGGAATACAGCTTTTCGCATCATAAATTCATCCTGAATTTGATAAAGCCCTGTCTGGCATCGGTAAAGTCGGATTGCATGTGCCGTCCGCTGTCTGGATATTCTGCGTATAGGCGTCATCCATCGATGATTCAGCTAAAAAACGTGCAAATACTGGCACGATTTACAAGGTGGCTGCAAAAGGCGCGAATCGCAGGTTAACCTTACTCGCTGTACAAGGTATAATCCGCCGATTTCCATAATATTAACCCTTTGTTCTGGGCCAGCCATGCAGCTAATTCGCGGTATACACAATCTTCGGGCACACCATTACGGCTGTGTGCTCACTATTGGTAATTTTGACGGCGTGCACCTTGGACACCAAATGCTGCTTGAACGACTGAAGCAGGAAGGTCGCGCTCGTGGGCTGCCGGTGATGGTCATGATTTTTGAACCACAGCCGCTGGAACTCTTCGCTGCGGAAAAAGCGCCCGCTCGTCTGACGCGTCTGCGTGACAAGGTAAAATATCTGGCGCAGGCCGGCGTGGATTATCTGCTGTGCGTCAGATTCGACGCACGTTTTGCCGCCAACGATGCGGAGACGTTCGTTTCTTCCCTGCTGGTGAAAAAATTGGGCGTGAAGTTTCTGGTGGTGGGAGATGACTTCCGCTTCGGGGCTGGTCGTCAGGGAGATTTCCTGTTATTACAGAAGGCTGGACGTGAGTCGGGATTTGATGTCATCAGCACCGATTCGTTCTGTAATGACGGCAAACGGGTTAGCAGCACTGCCGTACGTGAAGCGCTCAGTCGTGATGAACTTGAGCTGGCAGAAAGTCTGTTGGGCCATCCTTACAGCATTTCCGGGCGTGTGGAACATGGTAAAGCATTGGGGCGAACCATTGGGTTCCCTACCGCCAATCTGCCGCTGAAACGTCAGGTTTCCCCTGTTAGCGGCGTGTATGCCGTCAGCGTTTATGGGCTGGGGCAAGAACCGCTACCGGGCGTTGCCAACATTGGCACGCGTCCGACCGTAAACGGTGACAAACGCCAGCAGCTTGAAGTGCATTTGCTGGACGTGACGATGAACCTCTATGGTCGTCATATTGAAGTCGTACTGCGTAAAAAGATCCGTAATGAACAGCGTTTTGCTTCGCTCGATGCGTTAAAACAGCAAATCGCCGATGATGTGGTGACAGCCCGGACGTTCTTCGGGTTAAAGACACCGGTTTAATTTTTCTAGCCGAAACGAAATCGAGAATCTAATGAGTGACTATAAGACTACCCTGAACTTGCCGGAAACAGGGTTCCCGATGCGTGGCGATCTGGCCAAGCGCGAACCTGACATGCTGAAACGTTGGTATGAGCAGGATCTGTACGGGATTATTCGCAATGCGAAGAAGGGAAAGAAGACCTTCATTCTGCACGATGGCCCTCCGTACGCGAACGGCAGCATTCACATTGGTCACTCAGTTAACAAGATTCTGAAAGATATTATTGTTAAATCAAAAGGTCTGTCTGGCTACGATTCCCCCTACGTGCCGGGCTGGGACTGCCACGGTCTGCCGATTGAGCTGAAAGTAGAACAGCTGATCGGTAAGCCGGGCGAGAAAGTCAGCGCCGCAGAATTCCGCGCGGAGTGCCGTAAATATGCGGCAGAGCAGGTTGCCGGTCAGAAAGCCGACTTTATTCGTCTTGGCGTGCTGGGCGACTGGGATCGTCCTTACCTGACGATGGATTTCAAAACTGAAGCGAACATCATCCGTGCTCTGGGCCGCATCATTGAAAACGGCCATCTGCACAAAGGGGCGAAGCCGGTTCACTGGTGTGCCGACTGTGGTTCCGCGCTGGCGGAAGCGGAAGTTGAGTATTACGACAAAACCTCTCCGTCCATTGATGTCGCGTTTAACGCTAGCGATGTGGCCGCGGTATTAGCCAAATTTGGCGTGAATAGCGTAGACGGCCCTGTTTCGCTGGTGATCTGGACGACCACGCCGTGGACGCTGCCAGCAAACCGTGCGATCTCACTGAACGCAGAGTTCGATTATCAGTTGGTGCAGATTGACGGCCAGGCGCTGATTCTGGCGGCCGATCTGGTTGAAAGCGTGATGAAACGCATCGGCGTGACGCAGTGGATCGTTCTGGGCGACTGTAAAGGCGCGGATCTTGAGCTGCTGCGTTTCAAACATCCGTTCCTGGGCTTTGACGTACCGGCCATTCTTGGCGAGCACGTGACGCTGGATGCGGGTACGGGTGCGGTGCATACCGCTGGTGGCCACGGTCCTGATGACTATGTGATCAGCCAGAAATACAATCTGGAAATCGCCAACCCGGTGGGGCCGAATGGCTGCTACCTGAGCGGCACCTATCCTGAACTGGATGGAAAATTCGTTTTCAAAGCCAACGATCTGATCGTTGAAATCCTGCGTGAAAAAGGCATGTTGCTGCACGTAGAGAAATTGCAGCACAGCTACCCGTGCTGCTGGCGTCATAAGTCGCCGATCATTTTCCGTGCGACGCCACAATGGTTTGTCAGCATGGATCAGAAAGGCCTGCGTAAGCAGTCGCTGTCTGAAATCAAAGGCGTGCAATGGATCCCGGATTGGGGTCAGGCGCGTATCGAAGCGATGGTCGCTAACCGTCCTGACTGGTGTATCTCCCGTCAGCGTACCTGGGGCGTGCCGATGTCGCTGTTTGTCCACAAAGAGACGGAAGAGCTGCACCCGCGTACCGCTGAGCTGATTGAAGCGGTAGCGAAACGTGTTGAAGCCGATGGTATTCAGGCATGGTGGAATCTCGATCCGGCCGATGTGCTGGGCGCAGACGCGGATAACTACGTCAAAGTGCCGGATACGCTGGACGTGTGGTTCGATTCTGGATCAACGCACGCGTCTGTCGTGGATGTACGTCCTGAATTCGGTGGTCACGCGGCGGATATGTATCTGGAAGGTTCCGACCAGCATCGTGGCTGGTTCATGTCTTCCCTGATGATCTCTACGGCGATCAAAGGCAAAGCACCTTATCGTCAGGTACTGACCCACGGTTTCACCGTTGATGGTCAGGGCCGCAAGATGTCCAAATCGATCGGGAATACCGTCAGCCCGCAGGACGTGATGAACAAACTCGGTGCCGACATTCTGCGCCTGTGGATTGGCTCAACGGATTACTCCGGTGAAATCGCGGTATCCGATGAGATCCTGAAGCGTTCCGCCGATGCCTATCGCCGTATTCGTAACACCGCACGCTTCCTGCTGGCGAACTTGAACGGGTTCGATCCACAGAAGGATAGCGTGAAACCAGAAGACATGGTGGTGCTGGATCGCTGGGCGGTTGGCTGTGCGAAAGCCGCGCAGGAAGAGATCCTCGAAGCGTATGAAAGCTATGATTTCCACCGCGTCGTACAACGCCTGATGCAGTTCTGCTCGATCGAGATGGGATCGTTTTATCTGGATATCATTAAAGATCGTCAGTACACGGCAAAAAGCGACAGCGTGGCGCGCCGTAGCTGCCAGACTGCGCTGTACCATATCTCAGAAGCGCTGGTGCGTTGGATGGCACCGATTATGTCCTTCACTGCGGATGAAATCTGGAGCTACCTGCCGGGCAAACGTGCACAGTACGTGTTTACCGAAGAGTGGTATGACGGCCTGTTTGGGCTGGATGCTTCGGAAACCATGAACGATGCGTTCTGGGCCGATATCCTGAAAGTACGTAGCGAAGTGAACAAAGTCATCGAGCAGGCGCGTAATGACAAGCGCATCGGTGGCTCGCTGGAAGCTTCTGTTACGCTATACGCCGATGCCAATCTGGCAGGCAAGCTGAATCAGCTGCGTCAGGAACTGCATTTCGCACTGTTGACGTCAAAAGCGTTGGTTGAGCGTTATGAAAATGCGCCGGATAGCGCGCAGGCAACGGAACTCACCGGACTGAAAATTGCCTTAAGTGAGGCAGAAGGGCACAAGTGTCCACGCTGCTGGCATTACGAGACGGATATCGGTAGCAATGCCGAGCATCCTGAAGTGTGTGGTCGCTGTGCGACTAACGTGGGCGGTAACGGCGAAGAGCGTAAATTTGTCTGATGAATAAGATCTGTTCGAGTGGACTGCGCTGGCTCTGGCTGGCGATACTGGTTTTAATTGTCGATCTTGGCAGCAAACAGTGGATCCTTGCCCACTTTGCGCTGGGAGACACGGTGCCAGTGATGCCTTCTCTGAATCTGCATTACGCCCGTAACTACGGCGCAGCATTCAGCTTCCTGGCGGATAAAGGCGGTTGGCAACGCTGGTTCTTTGCTGGCATCGCGATTGCTATCGTGGTTGCACTGCTGGTGATGATGTACCGTGGCAGCGTCAAACACCGGCTCAATAACATTGCGTATTCGCTGATTATTGGCGGCGCATTGGGCAATCTGTTCGACCGTACATGGCACGGATTTGTTGTCGATTTCATCGACTTCTATGTCGGTGATTGGCATTTCGCCACGTTTAACCTTGCCGATACCGCTATCTGTATTGGTGCGGCGCTCATCGTACTGGAAGGATTTTTCAGTACGCATGATGATACTGATACCGTTAAGCAAAAGGGTCACTGATGTCCGAGAGTGTTCAGCATAACAGCGCGCTGCTGGTGCATTTTATTCTGACGCTAGAGGATGGCTCAGCGGCTGAATCTACGCGTGAGCGCGGCAAGCCAGCGCTGTTTCGCCTTGGCGACGGCAGCCTGTCTGACGCGTTGGAACAACATCTGTTGGGATTGAAGCGTGGTGATAAACGCAAGTTTACTCTACCGCCGGAGTCGGCCTTTGGGCCGACCAATCCGAACCTGATCCAGTTCTTCCTGCGTCGTGATTTCGCCCAGACCGGCGTACCTGAAGTTGGCACCATCATGCTGTTCAGTGGCGTTGCCGGAAATGATATGCCGGGGATTATTCGCGATGTGACCGAAGAGTCGGTCACCGTGGATTTCAACCATCCTCTATCCGGCCAGGCAATAACCTTCGATCTTGAAGTGCTGGATATCGATCCCGTACAACAGGAGGTGACACATGCAGATCCTGCTGGCTAATCCGCGCGGCTTTTGTGCCGGTGTCGATCGGGCTATCAGCATTGTGGAACGTGCGCTGGAGCTTTTTGGTACGCCGATCTACGTCCGTCATGAAGTGGTACATAACCGCTATGTGGTTAACGGACTACGCGAACGTGGTGCGATTTTTATTGAGCAGATTGAAGACGTGCCGGACGGTGCGATTCTGATTTTCTCGGCACATGGCGTTTCGCAAGCGGTACGTAATGAAGCCAAAAACCGCGATCTGACGGTATTCGATGCGACCTGTCCGCTGGTGACCAAGGTGCATATGGAAGTGGCCAGAGCCAGTAAGAAAGGCGTAGAAGCGATTCTTATCGGGCATGCCGGGCACCCTGAAGTTGAAGGAACGATGGGGCAGTACAGCAATGTGGACGGCGGCATGTATCTGGTGGAATCCCCTGAGGATGTCTGGCAGCTACAGGTAAAAGACGAAAGCAATCTGTGTTTTATGACGCAGACCACGCTGTCTGTTGATGATACCTATGCGGTGATTGATGCATTGCGTGAGCGTTTCCCGCAGATCGTCGGCCCGCGTAAAGATGATATCTGCTATGCCACGACCAATCGTCAGGAAGCCGTTCGCCACTTGTCGGATAAGGCGGATGTCGTTTTTGTCGTCGGCTCTAAAAACTCATCAAACTCCAATCGCCTTGCTGAATTAGCACAGCGCGCAGGGAAAGCGGCTTATCTGATAGATTCAGCGGAAGATATCCAGGAGTCATGGCTAGCGGGCGCTTCACATGTTGGGGTAACCGCAGGCGCATCGGCACCGGATATTCTGGTACAACAGGTGATTCAGCGCCTGAAAGAATTAGGCGGCAAGGTGGCGGTTGAAATGCAGGGACGTGAAGAAAACATCGTCTTTGAAGTGCCGAAAGAGCTGCGTGTTGAAGTCAAACAGATAGATTAATGCTGTTCCTGCGGTAGGGCTTTGGCCCTATCGCTTTTACCCCCTTCCGTTTTCTTTCCCGTATTATTCACTCATGAAAATGTTAATGCATAAAAATGAATTTTTATGCGTTATGCCATGTGGTTTAATTTTGACCATTTATGATTATCTTCAAATACCTTGCGGCTTTTCATCGCTCTGATGCGCCATTTTGCTGTCTGTGGTTAGACAGTTTTGCTGATTTTCTGCGGCTTCAAACAGTATTTTCTAATCTGGCGGTAAATCCGCTGGCGATAGTGCGCAGCGCCCGTTAACCTGATGTTATTTTTATGTCGTCAGGATCAAAAAGAGAGAGACATTATGAAGGATTCATCCATCCGTATTGCGGTTGTAGGTGCGGGCGGCCGTATGGGACGCCAGCTGATTCAGGCTATCGAGCAAATGGACGGCGTGGTATTGGGCGCGGCGCTGGAGCGTTCTGGTTCGTCTCTGATAGGAAGCGATGCCGGTGAGCTAGCCGGGCTGGGTAAAAGCGGTATTACCGTGAATGAAAGCCTGGATGCTGTGCAGAATGATTTCGATATTTTGATCGACTTCACTCGCCCGGAAGGCACCTTAGCGCATCTGGCGTTTTGCCGTCAGCACCGTAAAGGCATGATTATTGGGACAACCGGCTTTGATGACGCAGGGAAAGCGGCGATTAAGCAGGCTGCGCAGGATATCGGAATTGTGTTTGCGGCGAACTTCAGCGTTGGCGTCAATGTCATGCTGAAGCTGCTGGAAAAAGCGGCCAAGGTCATGGGCGACTATACTGATATCGAAATTATTGAAGCACACCACCGCCACAAAGTGGATGCGCCATCGGGTACTGCGCTGGCGATGGGCGAAGCGATCGCCGATGCGCTGGGACGCGATTTGAAGTCCTGTGCCGTGTACGCGCGTGAAGGTTATACGGGCGAGCGCGATCCGAAAAGCATTGGTTTTGCGACCGTGCGTGCGGGCGATATTGTCGGTGAACATACGGCGATGTTTGCTGACATTGGCGAACGCGTTGAGATTACCCACAAGGCATCCAGCCGTATGACGTTTGCCAATGGTGCAGTAAGAGCGGCTATCTGGATTAGTTCGAAAGAAAATGGCCTTTTTGATATGAGAGATGTGCTTTCTCTGGATGATTTATAGTACTTAATTTTTATATAAATATTATATATCGCTGATAAAGGTGGTTATTTTAATGATCACCTTTATTTTTACCTGTTACATATTAACTTTGTCTTATTGTTTCTTTTTATCTGTTTTTTATTCTGCTTTTTAGCGGTAATTCTTCCTTGTGACTACCGAAATCCCCTTTGCTGGCGATTTGTTATCCTTATTTTAACGATGTTGTCTCGCAACCGTTTACTTATCTGAGTTGATCGGGTTTTTTACGTCAGTGGGCCACTATTTATTTCGTAAAGCATAAAAATAAGAGAAAAAAAGCGGTTTGGGTAGACAATCAGGAAGACCATCATTAAAATGCGCCCAATTTGCCAAAAATTGGCCTTACAGGTAGTTTTTGCATTGATTTAGTGACTCAAATCTGAATTAATATGCAAATAACGTGATTGTTTATTCCTTGGAGGGTGTTTTGATTAAGTCAGCGCTATTGGTTCTGGAAGACGGAACCCAATTCCACGGTCGGGCCATTGGGGCAGAAGGGTCGGCAGTGGGGGAAGTGGTCTTCAATACGTCGATGACCGGTTATCAAGAAATCCTTACTGATCCTTCCTATTCCCGCCAGATTGTCACTCTCACTTATCCCCATATCGGTAATGTCGGCGCCAATGCCAACGATGAAGAATCCCCCTCTGTACAGGCTCAAGGTCTGGTTATTCGCGATTTACCTCTGATTGCCAGCAACTACCGTAGTGAAGAAAGCCTGTCTGAATACCTCAAACGCAACAACATCGTCGCCATTGCTGATATCGATACCCGTAAACTGACTCGTCTGCTGCGTGAGAAAGGCGCACAGAATGGCTGCATCATCGCGGGCGATGCGCCGGATGCTGCTGTCGCGCTGGAGAAAGCGAAAGCCTTCCCTGGGCTGAAGGGCATGGATCTGGCAAAAGAAGTGACGACGGCAGAAAGCTACAGCTGGCTACAGGGAAGCTGGACGCTGGAAGGCGAATTGCCTGCGGCGAAAAACGAAAGCGAACTGCCTTACCACGTTGTGGCTTATGACTACGGCGTGAAGCGCAACATTCTGCGTATGCTGGTGGATCGCGGCTGCCGCCTGACGGTTGTTCCGGCGCAGACACCTGCCGAAGAGGTGCTGAAGCTGAATCCAGACGGTATTTTCCTCTCTAACGGCCCGGGCGACCCGGAACCGTGCGACTACGCGATTCGCGCGATCAAAACCTTCCTGGAAACGGATATTCCGGTATTCGGCATCTGTCTGGGTCACCAACTGCTGGCACTGGCGAGCGGTGCCAAGACCATCAAAATGAAGCTGGGTCACCACGGTGGCAACCATCCGGTCAAAGATCTGGATAACAATTGTGTGATGATTACCGCGCAGAACCACGGCTTTGCGGTTGATGAAAATAATTTGCCTGCCACGCTGCGCGTCACGCATAAATCCCTGTTTGACCATACGGTTCAAGGGATTCACCGCACGGATAAGCCCGCGTTCAGCTTCCAGGGTCACCCAGAAGCGAGTCCAGGCCCGCACGATGCCGCGCCGCTGTTCGACCACTTTATTGACTTGATTCAGACTTACCGTTCTTCAGCTAAATAATCAGGAGCGAGAAAATGCCAAAACGTACAGATATTAAAAGCATCCTGATTCTGGGCGCAGGCCCGATTGTTATCGGCCAGGCGTGTGAGTTTGACTACTCGGGTGCACAGGCGTGTAAAGCGCTGCGTGAAGAGGGTTACCGCGTTATTCTGGTGAACTCCAACCCGGCAACCATCATGACTGACCCGGAAATGGCCGATGCGACCTACATCGAGCCGATTCACTGGGAAGTGGTGCGTAAAATCATTGAAAAAGAGCGTCCAGATGCGGTGCTGCCAACGATGGGCGGCCAGACTGCGCTGAACTGTGCGCTGGAGCTGGAACGTCAGGGCGTGCTGGCCGAATTCGGCGTTACCATGATTGGTGCAACGGCGGATGCGATTGATAAAGCAGAAGATCGCCGCCGCTTCGACGTGGCAATGAAGAAGATCGGTCTGGATACCGCGCG
>NZ_JACGFN010000004.1 GCF_016950255.1 Pectobacterium brasiliense
GGAAGCGGTTTTTTTCGATGGACTGAAGGCGCACCATTTTGATCGCGGAATCCGTCAGATCGCGGATGATGGAGTCAACTCTTTACCCTACGTAGCCCCACTTCGGTTGAATTTTAGTGGCTTCCACTTTGATGAACGGCGCATTGGCGAGCTTCGCCAGACGGCGAGCGATTTCGGTTTTACCGGACGCCCGGTCGGACCGACTCATGAGAATATTTTTTTAGGCGTCACTTCATGACGAAGTGCTTCGTCCAACTGCATGCGGCGCCAGCGGTTACGCAGCGCGATGGAAAACAGCGCGTTTCGCTTTATGCTGGCCGATGATATACGCTGTCGAGTTCGCTGACTATCTCGCGCGGGTCATTTCAGACATAGTTGAATCCTTACGCCTTGGAGGCTAATTCTTCTATCGTGTGGAACTGGTTGGTGTAGATACAGATGTCGCCAGCAATCCCCAGAGATTTCTCGACGATATCACGCCGCACCCAGCTCGGTGTTTTCCAGTAAAGCACGCGCGGCAGCCTGTGCATAAGGACCCGCCGAACCAATCGCGATCAGATCGTTTTCAGGCTGCACGACATCACCATTACCGGTAATGATCAGCGAGGCATTTCGTCCGCAACGGCTAACAGGGCTTCCAGCTTGCGTAGCATACGGTCAGTACGCCAGTCTTTCGCCAGCTCGACGGCAGCTTCACCAGATGACCCTGATGTAATTCCAGCTTGCGCTCAAAAAGCTCAAAAAGGGTGAAGGCATCCGCCCGTGGCCGCCTGCGAAACCGGCGATGACGCGGTCATGGTAGAGACGACGCACTTTACGCACGTTGCCTTTCATCACGGTGTTGCCCAGAGTGGCTTGTCCATCACCGCCAATGACCACCTGGCCGTTGCGGCGTACGCTTACAATTGTTGTCACGAGTCAGTCCCCGTTTGAAGAAAAAGATCCCCGCATGATTCGGGGCCACATTGAAGTTATAGATGGGGGAAGGCGTGGGGTTTTTCAACCCCCGCTGGCAAGAGGAATACAGTTTGATGCGCCCGCGCCCTTAAGACGTTGGATCATGCTATCTGCGGCAGCACGGTTGTTATAAGGCCCAAGCATAATACGGTTCCAGCCGCCGTTAGAGGTGATGCGGCTTTCGATACCGGCAAACGCCAGCTGTGCTCTGACCGATTCGGCAGGATCCATGGTTTTGAAGGAGCCACATTGGATCGCCCAGCGCTGGGTTTTCTCGGCTTTTGGCGCTTCAGGCTGTTTGACCGGCTGTTGCTTCGGTGCTTCCTGTTTTGCTGCTTCATGTCTCGGCACAACAGGTGTCGTTTGCGTGACCGCAGGTGCGCGTGTGGCGGGTTGCGTTGTTACGACAGGCGGCTGCTGCATCGATTGGGTCGGCGGCTTGATTGTCACCTGAGAGCGCGGAACCTGCGTCTGGTCGTTATACGGCACTTCGGAAAGCTGCGTTGGCTGACGACGCATATCAGACTGCATCTGTTCCAGCAGCTGGCGCTGTTCGTCCCGTCAACTGCACTGGCGACTGAATTTCGCCACCCGCGGAAGGCTCCGTTGGCGTCGTGACGCCCAACTGACGATTTTCCAGTTCTTTGATGTAGCGCCAGCGTTCTTCCGGTTTGGGGGGCAGCCCGTTACCTTTGCCTGCATTCTGATGCGGCAGGACGGGTGAATCGTCCGGTTTATTATGGGCGATAAAGTACAGACCGCCCGCGAAGGTGACCAAAACGGCAACAGCGAGTGCGATCATCGTTTTGGACGCACCTGAAGCCTTGCCTTTTTTCCGGCTATTTGTCGTTTTCCGGCGCGTCCCTGATGAACGTCCCCGGCTCACGTAGTCTCTTTGTGCCACTGTCGTTTCGCTGTGAATTGATAGGTAAATAATATAATTAGGGGGTCATGTTACTGAACCCTCAAATATTTGACCAGCACCTGAAGTCTTAAAGCCTGTTACGGGCGTAATTCGGCGCGGCGACGCTGTCGCGTATGACCAGCTCACTGGACAACAGACGGGAACCGCTTTGTACCGTGTTACCTTGCAACTGCTCTAAGAGTAGCAGCATTGCCTCGCGTCCGATCTGATAACGAGGCTGGGCGACAGAAGTTAGAGGCGGCCAGCTGTACTGCGCCTGTTCGATATCATCGAAACCGATAATTGAGAGGTCGCGCGGGATATCCAGCCCCATCTTTCTGGCCTGCGCCAGCACGCCCAGCGCCATGAGATCGCTATGACAGAAGACTGCACTGGGCGGCTGAGGATGTTGCATCAGCGCAATCAGGCCGTTTATCCCGGTTTCGTAGGTGAAATCGCCCCGAAAGATATACTGATTATCGATAAGAATCCCGTTGCGGCGCAGGGCCTGAATATATCCCTGGAGGCGATATTGGCTCAGGTGCATGTGCTCTGGCCCCGCAATGCAGGCGATGCGTTGATGACCCGCCTGATACAGATAGTGTACGGCTTCAAAGGCGGCGGTCAGGTTATCGATATGCACGGTGGGTAGCGCCAGATCCGGTGAGAACTCATTCGCCATCACCATCGGCGGCAGATTACGCTGCTCTTCCTGGCCTGCGTCAAACGGCAGATTAGAGCCGAGTAACAGCATGCCGTCGATCTGTTTGGTAATAATCAGGTCGACAAAGGTTTTTTCTTTCTGATGCTGGTGAGCACAATCGCCAATCAACACCAGATAGCCGTGTTCGGCTGCCGTTTCCTCGATCCCGCGAAATATTTCGGAGAAATAAGGATCGCAGATATCCGGGACGATCGTCAGGATCGTGCGCGATTCGTTACGCTTGAGATTCCTGTTGAGTGCGTGAGGCGAATAGCCAACGGCGATGACAGCCTGCTCGACCTTCCTACGGGTGGTCGCAGAGACTTTCTCTGGGTTCATTAACGTTCGGGATACGGTCGCGGTGGAAACGCCCGCTTCATCCGCCACGTCTTTCATCGTCGCCGTGGTGACGCCTTTCTTCTGCTTCAACGCTTTTCTCCTTGCGTCAGCGTTAACTGGCGCTGACTGTCAGCAGAACGCCCCTGTCTACTGACTTTCTATGATTACGGGTAACGCTTTTTGGGGACGGTATGCCGATGGAACGGCGCTATACCTGAGTACACGATCTGACCTCAGTAAACGGCTGGCCTCAGCATACGGCCTACGCAGACAGTGATAACAGATTGAACGCAGGTTTTGTTGCTTAATTTGCACAGAAAGTGTGATGAATATCGTGTTCTCGACGCCGATCGCAAAAAATGAGTGGCAAGAAACCGAAATGGCGCTAACAGGAAGCGCTAACCGTCCGTGGGGTCGACATCCAGCATCCATTTCACTTTACGCGCCTGCGGCAGCGTGCCGATTAGCGTCAGCGATGTTCTGACCAGTTTCTGCAATAGCGCTCTGGAGGGGTGCTGTAGCAAGAGCTGCCAGCGGAAGCGTCCCGCACGTTTGGGTTGCAAAGCAGGGACTGGGCCCAGCAGCCAGAGTGATTCATCCCGCAGCGGGCTCGCCTCCAGCAAATTACGCAACTGCTGGAGGAATAATGCGGCCTGCTGATTATCGTGGTCGTCAGCGCGGAAGAGAATATGGCTGGTAAACGGCGGCAGAAAAACGCTTTTCCGTTCAGTCAGCGCCTGGCTGGCAAAGGCATCGTAGCCCTGTTGCAGCAGCGTTTGTAATAGCGGATGTTCCGGGTGGTGAGTTTGCAGCGCCACTTCGCCCGCCTTGCCTGCACGTCCTGCGCGACCCGCCACCTGAGTATAGAGCTGCGCAAAACGTTCGGCTGCGCGGAAGTCGGCAGAGAACAGCGAACCGTCCACGTCCAGCAGGGCCACCAGCGTCACGTCAGGGAAGTGATGCCCCTTTGCCAACATTTGTGTGCCGATGAGAAGACGTGCGCCGCCCTGCCTGACCTGCGAGAGCTGCTGCTCAAGCGCCCCTTTACGGCTGGTGGTATCACGATCGATGCGGGTGATCGGGACATCTGGAAAGATCGGCGCAAGGCTTTGTTCCAACTGCTCGGTACCCAGACCGACCGGCACCATATTGGTTGAGCCGCAGCCGGGGCACTGCTGTGGAACCGGACGCTGGCTGTCGCAGTGGTGGCAGCGCAGCATCCTCTGATGCTGGTGGTAGGTATAGTAGTGATCGCAGCGCTGACACTCGGCAATCCAGCCGCACTCGTGGCACATCACCACGGGGGCGAACCCGCGCCGATTAAGGAACAAGATAACCTGATTATCGTTCGTCAGATGGTGGCGGATGCGGGTAATCAACGGCTGAGATAACCCGGCCGTCAGCGGCAGCCCTTTCAGATCGATGACGTGCTGTTTGGCTAGCGAGGCATTGCCCGCTCGTTTGGTCAGATTCAAGCGTCGATACTTGCCGATCTGGACGTTATACAGCGTTTCCAGCGCGGGCGTCGCCGTCCCCATGACGATGGGAATGTCTTCTTCTCTGGCGCGGAACACCGCCAAATCACGGGCGTGATAGCGCCAGCCTTCCTGCTGTTTGTAGGAACTGTCGTGCTCTTCATCGATCACAATCAGCCCCAAACGGGCAAAGGGCGTAAATAACGCTGACCGCGTTCCGATGACGATGGCGGCTTCACCGCTGCGGGCACGTAGCCAGACTGCAAGGCGTTCGCTGTCGTTGAGTGCAGAGTGCAGCACATCCACCGGGGCGTTAAACCGTTCGCGGAAGCGGGCGATGGTTTGCGGCGTCAGGCCAATTTCCGGCACTAACACCAGCGCCTGTTTGCCCTGTGCCAGCACGTTTTCCAACACGCTGAGATAGACTTCGGTTTTGCCCGAGCCGGTGATACCTGCGAGCAGCCAGGCGGCAAAGTGGTTATCTTCGCTGCGGATCGCGCCGACGGCAGTAGCCTGTTCGGTATTCAAACGCAGTCGGTCGGTTGCCAAACTAAAACTTTGACGCCAGTCGTGAAGCGTTTGCTCTGCGGCCTGTAATTCGCACAGACCTTTGCTGCGTAGCGCCTGCAACGCCGTCTCCGTCAGCCCGATTTCGCTTACCTGATGGCGGTAAAGCGGCGACTGAAGTAGGGCCGCCAGCGCCTGCTGCTGTTTTGCGGCACGTTTGAGTGTGCTGAGCGGCGTCGCCCGACCCTGTTCGGTGGCAAACCACTGCCAGAGAGGAGCACGGTGTGCGGGTTTCCCCTGACGCAGTAGGATCGGCAGCGCGTGGAACAGCACTTCGCCAATCGGATAGTGATAATACTCAACGGCCCACAGCAAGATGCGCCACAGGCTGGGGGGGAACAGCGGCTGCTCGTCCAGCACGTCATGCACGGGTTTTAATTGTTCAAGCGGAAGTTCGCTGGTGTCGCTCAGCGCGGTAATAATGCCGATCGCTTTACGGTTACCAAAGGAGACGCTGACGCGCGCGCGCCGACCTGCGGAGTGATGCCTCCTGCGGGTAGCAAATAATCGAATGTACGTGCCAATGGCACGGGCAAAGCGACCTGAGCGACAGACATAACTTCTCCGTGATAGTCGACGTGATTTGTGCGGCGATCAATGACATAACCGAGGGGTCTGTATCATGCGCGACGCGGGGTGAAAATAACGCAAGGCGCTAGTGTACATGCTGCGAGGGATAATGTGTGGATGCGATTGCATCAGGGTAGCGGATTCTGTATGATCCGCCGCCATTGTGCCGTTTGCATAATGAAACTTACTTATACAACTTTCGTGTGGTGTCTGGCGGAACAGGGCTGGATAGCGACACGGCCTTAACTGAGGTTTCCCCATGAAAAAAGGTATTCACCCGAATTATTCTGCAGTTACTGTAACTTGCTCTTGCGGTAACGTGATCAAGACCCATTCTACCGTGGGTCGTGACCTGAACCTGGACGTTTGTGGCGAATGCCACCCGTTCTACACCGGCAAACAACGTGATGTTGCAACTGGTGGCCGTGTTGACCGCTTCAACAAGCGTTTCTCCGTTCCAGGCGCTAAAAAATAAGTTCTACTGGCCAATTGGCATCGTCCCTTTTGGCATAGTAACTTTCTGCAAAGGCACCGACAGGTGCCTTTGTTGTTTCTGGTGTGTCAGTGCTATTTATCGGGAAGACGAGATTCGCTCTAATGCCGCCTGCGCGAGAAAACCTGAGCGGCTTTTAAATTCAGGATTACTCGCCACGCAACGGTCAATTCGGTCAATCAGCGATTTAGGCAGCGTGACGTTAATTTTTTCTGAACCGCCCATTAAACGCGTCACATCGATATCAACAACCGCCCACGTGTACCCGGCGTATTCTGCGCTTTTTGCCAATTTGCCTACTGACGACACGGTAGGAACATCCTGACCCATCTCGATCAGCAGTTCGATATGTCCGGTAATCGCCTCTTTAGCATTCGCGATGGCATCGTCTAGCGTATCGCCTGCAGAAAAACAGCCCGGTAGATCTGGCACTGTTACACCGTATGCGTGGGTATCGTCGCCTGCTTCAATTGCAATCGGATAAAACATAATTAAGCCTCTTCGAGTCAGCGATGATCATATTCCTGCTTGTTTCCTGATGCTTTTTACCGTGCCTATCGGTAAATCTTTCTTAGGGTGGGGGATTGTGACTAACCCCGGTTTACTAGGATGCATAAAATGGTGGTGGCTTCCGTTCACTCTTATCAGTTCCCACCCATCGGCCTTGATTTCTGCTATTAACGTCCTGCTATCCATCCCTGCACCCCGCTGCCCTTTAATACGATAAAGATAACCCCAATAACTCCAGCTGGCAATATTTTGGAGTTATTGGAGTTATTTCATCCCTGCTGACGTTTTACCAGCATCCCCAGAACGAAAATGCCGCCCAACCCTGCCGTAATAATCCCGATGGGTAATTCCTGTGGTGCCAGTAGCTGTCGGCTGAGCCAATCGCCGCCGCACAGCAGTACCGCACCCAGCACGGCGGTCAGCGGCAGAAGCTTCTTGTGCAGCACGCCGCTCAGCGGGCGAGCCAGATGGGGAATCATCAGGCCGATAAACCCAATCACGCCAGTCAGCGCGACTAACAGCGACGTGGCGAACGCGCAGCAGATGAAAATTTCCACCCGTACGCGAGACAGATTAACCCCCATTGAGGCTGCGGTTTGTCCGCCAGCCAGCAGCGCGTCGAGCGCACGCCAGCGCAGGGCGGTGAGGCCGAATAGCAGCAGAACGCTGAACACCGCAAAAGGTAACGTGTTCCAACGGGCAAGGCCCAGCCCGCCCAGCGACCAGAAAAGAATCGAGCTGGCGGCCCGCTGATCGCCGGAAAACACCAAATAATTTGTCAGCGCGCCGAACAGAAATGAGATCGCCAATCCGCAGATGATGAGGCGCTCTGCGCCCCGCGCCTGTTGCAGCAGAAACAGCACGGTTACGGCGACAGCCGATAAGAGTCCGCCGCAGAAGGCCGCCATCGGCAGCGCCCAGTCACCGAGCTGCTCACCAAAGCGGGTGATGACGGCGACCGCACCCGCTGAGGCTCCTGCAGACAGGCCAAACAGAAACGGGTCAGCCAGATCGTTGCGGGTTGCCGTTTGCAAAAAGGCACCGACCATTGCTAACCCCGCGCCGCACAGCGCCGCCAGCAGGCTGCGGGGAATACGCAGTTCCAGAATGATGCGTGACGTCATCGGCGACACGTCCGCCGACGATAGCCCCAACACGCTGGCGACCTGCGTAAGGGGGATCGTCGTGCTGCCTGTCGCAATGTTTAACAGCATCAGCCCAGCCAGTATCAGCAGCGCGATAACGAAGGTCACGGCATAACGTGAAGACGTAGGGCTCACTTAAAAGCATCCGGATAGAGTGCGTGCGCCAGTTTATCGACGGCAGCGATATTCGCGGGCCCCGGCGTGAGCTCTGCATATTGCAGTTTCAGATAGCGATGCTGTCGTACGGCGGGGGTAAATTTTATCAGCGGATGTGATTCCAGAAAGCGCCTTAACGCATCTGCACCGTTGCCGGTCTGGTAATCCAGCAAAATGATAACGTCAGGCTCGCGTGCCGCCACACTTTCCCACGATGTCGAGGCCCAGCTCGTCTCCATATCGTCCATGACGTTCTTGCCGCCCGCCGCCTCAATGATGGCGGTTGGCATGGCGAATTTCCCGCTGGTAAAGGGCTTATCGTCGCCAGAGTCATACAGAAAAACCGTCTGCTTTGGCTGATTGCCAATACGGGTTTGCAGTTCGGCAATGTGCTGCTTCCAGCCGTCAATCTGTTCCTGAGCCTGTTCCTGCTTACCGAAGATTTTCCCCAGTTTCAGCATGTCGCCGTAGAGCAGATCCATGCTGGCTCGTGGCCGCTGTTTCTGCTGTTCGGTGAAAACGCAGCTTTCGCTGAGTACCAGTGTCTGAATGCCGTATTTTTGCAGCGCTTGCGGCGTGACTTCGCCACCGACTTTCATGCCGTAGTTCCACCCTGCAAAGAAGAAATCCGGGTGTACAGCCAGCAGATTTTCCAACGTCGGGTATTTTGCTGCCAGTTCAGGGATTGTGCCCTGCTGCTTGATAAAGTCCGGGGGCGCTTTATACCAGCCGGTGATCCCCGTCAGCCCGACAATATTTTTTTGCAGCCCAAGCGCAAACGCCATTTCCGTCATGTTCAGATCATGAATAACGGCTCGCTGCGGCGGCTGGGTGAAGGTTAGCGGTTGCCCACAGCTGTCGACCGTGACCGGAAAACCCGAGGCGTGTGCCCAGCACGACGTCAATGCCAGCAGTCCAGACAGAAGCGTTATTTTCATCAGGGTTCCTTAGTGCAGTTCAGGGGCTTCAAAGATGCGAATGGGCGAGCCGTTTATCGGATGCGGCACCGTAAAACTCTCCATTCCAAATACGGATTTCACACAGTCGGCGCTCAGCGCGTGTGCAGGTGTTCCCCAGCGGAGTAGCGTTCCCTGTTGCAACACAGCGACACGGTCGGCAAAGGGGGTGATGAGTGGCAGATCGTGCAGCACCGCCAGCGTTGAAATACCGCGTTTCCGCACCAGAGACAGCAGTTGCGCACGTGCTAATGGATCGAGATGGTTAGTGGGCTCATCCAACAGCAGGAGCTGCGGCGTTTGCGCAAACGTACGCGCCAGCGCCGCGCGTTGACGTTCTCCACCGGAGAGCGTGCCCAGCAGGCGGTGGCGCAGCGGTAATAATCCGGTATCGTCCAGCGCTTCTTCAATGAGCTGGCGATCGTACGCAGGCGTGCTGAATCCGTGGTGGGGAATCCGCCCTAAGGCGACGTACTCTGCGACCCGCAGACGCAGGTCCGGTGCATCGTTCTGCGCCAGAATAGCGATGCGCTTTGCTCGCTCATGACGGCTGAGTGTATTCAGCGGTTGACCGTTTAGATGGACGTATCCCGCTGTTGCGCCGAGTTCGCTGGTTAACACGCGCAACAGCGTGGATTTACCGCTACCGTTGGGTCCAACCAACGCCAAGCGCTCGCCCGCGTGCATGGACAGCGAGATATCACTGAGTCGCGGCGCACGATTGGCGTCGGCAACGGAAACATGGTGAAGCTGTAGCAGCGCGGGTTTACTGGAGAGAAGCTCTGTCATGATGCGGCATATCACCGTTATAGATTAAAAATGGTATGTTATAACATAACAAATTAAATGCAATCCCGATTCACAGCGTGAGTGGAAGACGAAGCGTTCGGAAGAAGTGCGAGCGGTGGAGGGGCGAGGTTTTAGAGGTTAATGAAGAGTGATGTGTTGAGCGGGATTCTTTGCATAGCAAAACCCCGCCAGAGAAGGCGGGGCTAGCCACGAAACCGACAGCGCAAACGCGATCAGTATTCCCATGTATCCGGGTCGATACCCATTTCACGCATGATGATTTTCGCGGCTTCAGGAATTTCATCGCTGCGTTCTTTACGCAGGTCTTCGTCATTCGGTAACGGTTGACCTGTGAACGCGTGCAGAAACGCCTCGCACAGCAGTTCGCTGTTGGTGGCATGGCGCAGGTTGTTCACCTGACGACGCGTGCGTTCGTCAGTCAGTATCTTTAATACTTTCAATGGGATAGATACTGTTATCTTCTTGACTTGCTCGCTTTTTTTACCGTGTTCAGCGTAAGGGCTGACATACTCGCCGTTCCACTCAGCCATGGGATACCTTAAAAATTAATCTAATGAAGACAGCATCTGTCATGAAATGCCACAATTCTAGCGGTTATTATGCTTATGCTCAATCTATACGCAAAGAAGTTTAGATGTCTAGATGTGTTGACGTCTATTAAAACTGCGTTTACTCTTAAGTTCCTATCTTTTCAGCCTCCAGCCAGGAAATGAGCCGATGACGCGTAAACAGGCAACGATCGCAGTCCGCAGCGGGTTAAATGATGATGAGCAGTATGGCTGCGTCGTCCCCCCCATTCACCTTTCCAGCACGTATAACTTTACCGGATTCAACCAGCCACGCGCACACGACTATTCGCGTCGCGGTAACCCCACGCGTGATGTTGTGCAGCATGCGCTTGCTGAACTGGAAGGTGGTGCGGGTGCGGTAATGACGAGCAGCGGAATGTCGGCGATTATGCTGGTTTGCACGGTGTTCCTGCGTCCCGGCGATCTGCTGGTGGCGCCGCATGATTGCTATGGCGGCAGCTATCGTCTGTTTGACAGCCTGAGCAAACGCGGCGCATTTCGCGTCAAATTTGTCGATCAAAGTGATACCGATGCGCTCAACGCGGCATTGGCAGAAAAGCCGAAGCTGGTGCTGGTGGAAAGTCCGAGTAATCCGCTGCTGCGCGTCGTGGATATTGCCGCGATTTGTCAGGCTGCGCGGGAAGCAGGCGCGGTTAGCGTGGTCGATAACACCTTCCTGAGCCCGGCGCTGCAGAAGCCGCTGGAGTTGGGGGCCGATCTGGTGGTGCATTCCTGTACCAAGTACCTGAATGGTCACTCTGACGTAGTGGCGGGTGCAGTGATCGCCAAAGATGCCGATACCATTACTGAACTGGCCTGGTGGGCGAACAATATCGGTGTTACAGGCGCGGCGTTTGACAGCTATCTGCTGCTACGTGGCCTGCGTACCTTATCGCCACGTATGGCGGCCGCGCAGCGTAATGCGCAACAAGTGGTTGAATTCTTACAGACGCAGCCGTTGGTGAAGGCGCTGTACCATCCTTCACTGCCGAACAATCCCGGTCATGATATTGCCCGCCGTCAACAATCCGGCTTTGGCGCTATGCTAAGTTTTGAGCTGGATGGAGATGAAGACACGCTACGCCGTTTTCTGGCCTCGCTGGAGCTGTTCACACTGGCGGAATCGCTGGGCGGAGTCGAAAGCCTCATCTCTCATGCGGCAACGATGACGCATGCTGGCATGGCACCAGAAGCGCGTGCCGCGGCGGGTATCTCTGAAACATTACTGCGTATTTCCACCGGCATTGAAGACGGCGATGATCTGGTTGCCGATCTGGATCGTGCGTTTCAAGCCGCAGCCAAGAGGTAAGAATGAGTGCATTAGGAGTAGCGCCATCGGTAACGGGCCGACAGCTGCATAAGTTTGGCGGTAGCAGTCTGGCCGATGTGAAGTGTTACCTGCGCGTAGCCGGTATTATGGCGGAGTATAGCCACCCCGGTGATTTGATGGTGGTATCTGCCGCAGGCAGTACCACAAACCAGCTGATTAGCTGGTTGAAACTGAGCCAGAACGACCGTCTGTCGGCGCATCAGGTTCAGCAGGCATTACGCCGCTACCACAGTGAACTGATTGCCGGGCTTCTGCCTGCGCAAGAGGCAGAGACGCTGACCGCTCAGTTTATTCGCGATCTGGAGCGTTTGGCTGCGCTGCTGGATGGCAAGATGACGGATGCCGTCTACGCCGAAGTGGTTGGGCACGGGGAAATCTGGTCGGCTCGTTTGATGTCCGCCTTACTGAATCATCGGGATATGAATGCCGCGTGGCTGGATGCGCGTGATTTTCTCTGCGCAGAACGTGCCGCGCAGCCGCAGGTGGATGAAGGCCGTTCCTGGCCGCTGTTGCAGCAATATCTGACGCAACACGCAGGGCAGCGTTTAGTGGTAACGGGTTTTATCTGCCGCAATGATGCAGGTGAAACGGTGCTGCTGGGGCGCAACGGTAGTGACTATTCTGCTACACAAATTGGTGCATTGGCGGGCGTTGAACGCGTGACCATCTGGAGCGACGTCGCCGGGGTATATAGCGCCGACCCGCGTAAAGTGAAAGATGCCTGCCTGTTGCCACTGCTGCGGCTAGATGAAGCCAGTGAACTGGCGCGTTTGGCGGCACCGGTATTACATACGCGTACCTTACAGCCCGTTTCCGGCAGCGATATCGACCTGCAGTTGCGTTGCAGCTATCAGCCTGAACAAGGGTCGACGCGTATTGAACGCGTACTGGCCTCGGGCACAGGTGCCAAAATTGTCACCAGTCATGATGACGTGTGCCTGATTGAAGTTCAGGTTCCTTCTGAACACGATTTTGTGCTGCTGCAAAAAGAAGTCGAACAGCTTCTGAACCGTGCGCAGTTGAAACCGCTGGCGATCGGCGTTCATCAGGATCGTAACCTGCTGCAACTGTGTTACACCTCCGAAGTGGTGGATAGCGCGCTGCAACTGCTGGCACAGGCTGCGTTACCCGTTGAACTCAATCAGCGTGACGGGCTGGCGATGGTCGCGATGGTCGGTGCAGGCGTGGGTAAAAATCCGCTGCACAGCCACCGCTTCTATCAGCAGTTGAAAGATCAGCCGATTGAATTTGTCCGCCAGGCCGATGATGGCATCAGCCTGGTGGCGGTGCTGCGTGTCGGTCCGACGGAGCATCTGATTCGCGGGCTGCACCATTCGCTGTTCCGGGCAGAAAAACGTATCGGTCTGGTGCTGTTCGGCAAAGGAAATATTGGTTCACGCTGGCTGGAGCTGTTTGCGCGTGAGCAGAGCAATCTGTCTGCACGTACCGGTTTTGAGTTTGTACTGGCCGGTGTGGTGGACAGTACGCGCAGCCTGTTGAACTATGACGGATTGGATGCCAGCCGTGCGTTGGCCTTCTTCGAAAGTGAAGCGCAAGAGCGGGATGGTGAAGATCTGTTCCTGTGGATGCGTGCGCACCCCTTCGATGATTTGGTGGTGCTGGACGTCACCGCCAGTGAATCGGTCGCCGATCTGTATCTGGATTTCGCCAGCTATGGTTTCCACGTCATCAGCGCTAACAAACTGGCGGGTGCATCAGGCGGCAATAACTATCGCCAGATCCGCGACGCGTTCGCTAAAACGGATCGTCACTGGTTGTATAACGCGACCGTGGGCGCGGGTTTGCCGGTCAACTTTGCGGTACGCGATCTGCGCGAAAGCGGAGATAGTATTTTGGCACTCAGTGGGATTTTCTCCGGCACGCTTTCCTGGCTGTTCTTGCAGTTTGACGGCACCGTGCCGTTCACCGAACTGGTCGATCAGGCTTGCCAGCAGGGTCTGACCGAGCCGGATCCGCGTGTTGACCTCTCTGGTCAGGACGTCATGCGTAAGCTGGTGATTCTGGCGCGTGAAGCGGGCTATGACATCGAGCCTAGTCAGGTTCGGGTTGAGTCGCTGGTGCCGCCGGGTTGTGAGCAGGGGTCTGTCGATTACTTCTTCGAGAACGGCGATTCGTTGAACGAGCAAATGCTGCGTCGTTTGGAAGCCGCACAGGAAATGGGTCTGGTTCTGCGTCACGTCGCACGCTTTGACAGCAACGGTAAAGCGCGCGTGGGCGTTGAAGCGGTTCGCCCCGATCATCCGCTGGCCTCGCTGCTGCCGGGTGATAACGTGTTTGCGATTGAAAGCCGCTGGTATCGGGATAACCCGCTGGTTATCCGTGGGCCGGGCGCGGGACGCGATGTCACCGCTGGTGCGCTTCAGTCTGACCTAAACCGTTTGGCGCAGTTGTTGTAGAACCTGCTGTAAGCGCGACATACTATTGGCCGTCTCTTAGTCATATTTTTATGCAGACGAAGAGACGGTTTCGTGCGCCACTATATCGCCATTTTCATGTTATCTCGTAGCACGCACCCGACATGGGCCGGATCAAACGCCGCTCGCCCTATGCCGCTGGTTTTCTGGCTTAGCTTGAGCCGTCTCCCTGCGTTCATCCTAAGCCCGTACTCTCCTCAGCATAATTTTTTACGCCGGATAACGGCACAACCCACGATACTTCTGGGTTTGTGTATAAAAGTCACCACTCCTGATCCATCATGAACTTTTTTCATTTACCGTGAGCAATCATCACGGGTTGTCGTGCTGAAAAACGTTGACTCTTTAAGCAGATTACGTCATTTTCTATATAGACGTCTAAACGTATAGACGTTTAACGAATGATAATAACAATCACGGTCAACGGGGTAGCAGGTATGAGCTTTTTTCACGCAAACCAGCGGGAAGCGCTGAATCAAAGTCTGGCGGAATTACAGGGGCGCATTAATGTGTCGTTCGAATTTTTCCCGCCGCGTACCAGCGAGATGGAAGACACCCTGTGGAGTTCTATCGATCGACTGAGCAGCCTGAAGCCCAAGTTTGTTTCCGTGACCTACGGGGCAAATTCTGGCGAGCGTGACCGTACTCACAGCATTATCAAAACGATTAAAGAGCGTACTGGCCTGGAAGCGGCACCTCACCTGACCTGTATTGATGCGTCGCGTGAGCAACTGCGTGAAATTGCGCAGGATTACTGGCAGAGCGGTATCCGCCATATTGTCGCGCTGCGCGGCGATTTGCCGCCAGAAGGCGGTAAACCGGACATGTACGCGGCGGATCTGGTTTCGCTGTTGAAAGAGGTCGGTGATTTCGATATTTCCGTTGCTGCCTATCCTGAAGTACACCCTGAAGCGAAAAGCGCCCAGGCTGACCTGATTAACCTGAAACACAAGATTGATGCTGGCGCGAACCGGGCTATCACACAGTTTTTCTTCGACGTAGAAAGCTATCTGCGGTTCCGCGATCGCTGCGTGGCGACGGGCATCGATGTAGAAATTGTGCCGGGCATTCTGCCAGTGTCGAACTTCAAGCAGTTGCAAAAATTTGCCACGATGACCAACGTCCGAGTGCCGAACTGGATGACGACCATGTTTGACGGCCTGGATAACGATCCAGAAACCCGCAAAATGGTGGGCGCGTCTATCGCCATGGATATGGTGAAAATTCTCAGTCGTGAAGGCGTAAAAGATTTCCATTTCTATACGCTGAACCGCGCGGAACTGAGCTATGCGATTTGCCATACGCTGGGTGTCCGCCCTGATGTGGCACGCTGAGGCGACACGCAATATTTCAGGAAGAAAGAGGCCGCAGCGCGGTGACGAAGAGTAACGGGATTGGAACGCCTTTCAACGTCACTAACTTCGGCTCTGAAAAGGAGGAGTCTCAGGGATGAGATTCCTATTCATGTAAGAGCGCTACTGAACGATTCAGTGATTATCTCCAGCGCCTGCTTTTATCTCTTATCCCGCTTTTATCGCGAGTCGTTCAAATAATTGTTTCTATTATTCATAACAGTACGATGACCGCTCGGCGGCGTTATTAACCATCCTCCTGACTATTCGAATCCTATATTTCTCTCCGCGTATTCCCATACCGTTAATGACTTTGCCTGCTGGTCAGATTTCCCGCTGTCGATCGCGGGAGTATCGTTGGCCGACACACACAAAATGCTGTCGCTGCCAAATCGCTTGAAGATGTCAGTCTGCTTGTTATAGCGTGGCGGAAGCAGGTAGGCATGCCCAAGTGGTACCGAAATCGTAAAAATATTGTTTTATTCCTGTAGAAATCAATAGATACGCTTTGGTGGGATATATTATTCATTTTGGATGTTGATAGGGATTATCGTTCGTTGATATCCTATCTATCGCTGTTAGCTATCATGATAAGGAGAATAATAATGAATATTCGGGACTTAGAGTATCTTGTCGCGCTGGCAGAACATCGTCACTTTCGGCGTGCGGCAGATTCCTGCCATGTGAGTCAGCCAACACTTAGTGGACAGATTCGTAAACTGGAAGATGAACTCGGCGTGATGCTGCTGGAACGAACCAGTCGCAAGGTCTTGTTTACGCAAGCGGGGCTGCTGCTGGTCGAGCAGGCACGAACGGTATTACGCGAGGTTAAAGTATTAAAAGAGATGGCGAGTCAGCAGGGTGAAACCATGTCCGGACCGTTGCACATCGGCCTGATCCCCACTGTGGGGCCTTATCTGCTGCCGCAAATCATTCCAATGCTGCATCGCACGTTTCCCAAACTCGAAATGTATCTGCACGAAGCGCAAACCCATCAGTTGCTGGCCCAGTTGGACAGCGGCAAACTGGACTGCGCCATTCTGGCGATGGTGAAAGAGTCCGAAGCTTTCATCGAAGTTCCCCTCTTCGACGAGCCGATGAAGCTGGCCATTTATCAGGATCACCCTTGGGCGAACCGCGAACGCGTGGCGATGTCCGATCTGGCGGGTGAAAAACTGCTGATGCTGGAAGACGGCCACTGCCTGCGCGATCAGGCGATGGGCTTCTGTTTTCAGGCGGGAGCGGACGAAGATACGCATTTCCGGGCGACCAGTCTGGAGACACTGCGCAACATGGTCGCAGCTGGAAGCGGTATTACGCTGCTGCCGTCGTTGTCGGTTCCGCGTGAGCGTGAGCGCGATGGCGTCTGCTATTTGCCGTGCTATAAACCGGAGCCCAAGCGCACTATCGCGCTGGTGTATCGCCCCGGTTCACCGCTGCGCGGACGCTATGAGCAACTTGCTGATACCATCCGCGAGCATATGCAAGGCTATATGGAAAACCTGTCAAAATAAGCGGTTAAGCCCGTTCAGCGCGGCTACACGGTATGCTTCTGCCATGGTTGGATAGTTGAAGGTAGTATTAACGAAATATTCGATAGTATTGCCTTCACCTTTCTGTTCCATGATGGCCTGCCCGATGTGGATAATCTCAGCGGCGCGTTCACCAAAGCAGTGAATACCCAGAATCTGTTTCGTTTCACGGTGAAACAGAATCTTCAAACTCCCCACATTCATCCCAACAATCTGCGCTCGCGCCAGATGCTTGAACTGTGCCCGCCCGACTTCATAAGGCACTTTCATCGCGGTGAGCTCTTGCTCGGTTTTCCCCACGGAACTGATTTCCGGGATGGTATAAATGCCGGTTGGGATATCTTCGATCAGATGCGCGCTGGCATCACCTTTGATGATCGCCTGTGCTGCGAGTCGACCCTGATCGTACGCCGCTGATGCCAGGCTAGGATAGCCAATGACATCGCCGATGGCATAAATATGCGCCAGCGCCGTCTGGTACATGCTGTTGACCTTGAGCTGCCCGCGGCTGTCAGTGCTCAGGCCGATATTCTCTAGCCCCAGCGTTTCCGTGTTACCCGTGCGCCCGTTGGCATAAAGCAGGCAGTCCGCCTTCATCTTTTTGCCTGACTTCAGATGAACGATAACGCCGTCAGACAGCCCTTCAATACTCTCGAACTCTTCGTTGTGGCGAATCACCACGCCGTTGTTCCAGAAATGGTAAGACAGGGCGTCCGACATTTCCTGATCGAGAAAGGCCAGTAGCCTATCGCGGGTATTGATTAAATCGACCTTAACGCTCAGGCCGCGAAAGATAGAGGCATATTCGCAGCCGATAACGCCCGCACCGTAAATGATGACGTGCTGAGGCTCGTGATCGAGTTGCAGAATCGAGTCGCTGTCATAAATACGCGGGTGGTTAAAGTCGACTTCTGCCGGATGATACGGACGTGAACCGGTCGCGATAATGATATTCGCGGCGGTCAGCGTTTCATGGGTATTGTCTGGGTAGTGAACGGCAATCGTATGTGCATCGATGAAGCTGGCTTCACCGGAAAACAACTCGCACTGGTTACGCTCATAAAATCCTTGTCGCATACGGGTTTGCTGACCAATGACGCTGTCGGCGTGGCGCAGGATGTCGGAAAATGAGGAGCGGATAATGCGGGAGTTGTCACTGTAGAGGGGGTTTTGATTGAACTCGATAATACGGCTGACGGCGTGGCGGAGGGCTTTGGAAGGAATCGTACCCCAGTGGGTACAGCCGCCGCCGACATTGTAGTGACGTTCAATCACCGCAATTTTGGCACCGTGCTTGGCCAATCCCATTGCTGCACCTTCACCGCCGGGACCGGAACCAATCACAATGGCATCATAATCGAATTGATGTTCTAGAGTCATGGTAGGTTAAACCTGTTTTTATACAAAATAATAACGTGGCCTTAACATTGTGCGATTGTAACATCGACTGCGGCAGAACCCAATCATCCCTGCCTTTACTATGGAAACAGATTCTCACATTCTTAATATGGCAAACTTTGTCGCATTCTGCGGACAATAAAGTTTGCTATAGTGCCCCTCTGGAAAGGGGAGTAGATCATTTGGGCAGCATAATGGGTGTCAGAGCACAACAAAAAGAACGGACTCGTCGTTCCCTTATTGAAGCTGCATTTAGCCAGTTAAGCGCTGAACGCAGTTTTGCCAGCCTGAGTCTGCGTGAAGTTGCCCGAGAAGCGGGTATCGCGCCGACGTCTTTCTATCGTCATTTTCGTGACGTGGATGAGCTGGGGCTGACAATGGTTGACGAAAGCGGGCTGATGCTGCGCCAGTTAATGCGACAGGCCCGGCAGCGTATTGCCAAGACGGGTAGCATCATCAGGACGTCGGTTGCCACCTTCATGGAGTTTATCGGCAATAATCCTAATGCGTTCCGGCTGTTGCTGCGTGAGCGCTCAGGGACGTCGGCGGCATTCCGTGCGGCGGTTGCGCGGGAGATTCAGCATTTTATCGCTGAACTGGCGGATTATCTTGAGGTGGAAAACCATATCCCCCGCAGTTTCGCGGAAGCGCAGTCGGAAGCGATGGTGACCATTGTTTTCAGCGCGGGGGCGGAAGCCCTGGATGTTTCCCTGGAACAGCGTAGACAGCTAGAAGAGCGGTTAGTACTGCAACTGCGGATGATCGCCAAAGGTGCTTATTACTGGTACAGAAAAGAACACGATAGTAGCTTTACCGTGCCATAAATCCTCTATACCAACAACATGAAAAGGGAGAATCCATGACAGAAAAACCTCACCAAGAAAAAGGTACGCTGGTGCTGGCGTTGATTGCGGGCTTATCCGTCAATGGCGCATTCGCCGCCTTGTTCAGCAGTATTGTTCCGTTCTCTATTTTTCCCCTGATTGCGCTGGTATTGTCCATTTATTGTCTGCATCAACGCTATTTACACCACAGTATGCCGGAAGGCATTCCGATGCTGGCGGCGGCCAGTTTTCTGCTGGGATTATTGATTTACAGCGCCATCGTGCGCGTTGAATATCCCGCCATAGGATCGAACTTTATTCCTTCAATCCTGTGCGTGGTGTTGGTTTTCTGGATTGGCCTGAAGCTGCGCCGCAGAAAAGAAACGGATTCCGTATCCGCAGAGGAGAGCGAGACGTTATAGCAGCAGGCGATGCTGGCGGGATGGCCCGCCAGCTTGTGTGCGTTACTGACGTCTTTCCAATAGCACGCCACACTCCATATGATGGGTGTACGGGAATTGATCGAACAGCGCCAGACGGCGAATGTCGTGGGTTTCCGAGAGCGTTTGCAGGTTGTTGCTCAGCGTTTCCGGGTTGCAGGAAATATAAAGAATGCGCGGATACGCCTGCACCAGTTTCACCGTTTCGTCATCCAGTCCGCTGCGCGGCGGGTCAACAAAAATGGTCTCGCATTGGTAGCTCGTCAGATCGATACCCTTTAAGCGGTTAAACTGGCGTACGCCCTGCATAGCCTGCGTAAATTCTTCTGCCGCCATGCGGATAATCTGCACGTTCTCTATCTGGTTCGCCGCGATATTATATTGTGCCGCCGCGACGGAGGGCTTGGCAATCTCGGTTGCCAGTACGCGTTCGAAATTTCTTGCCAGCGCGAGTGAAAAGTTGCCGTTGCCGCAATACAGCTCCAGTAAATCTCCCGTTGATCCCGCTGTCGCATCCAGCGCCCATTCCAGCATCTGAATATTTATCGCGGCATTCGGCTGCGTGAAGCTGTTTTCTACCTGTCGGTAAATCATATCCCGACCTGCAACCGGCAGGCATTCATCGACATAATCGCGATCGAGGCAGATTTTGGTTTTTGTCGCGCGACCAATCAACTGTAGACGGAACCCCTGCGCTGTCAGGCTATCGCGCAGCGCGCGGGCATGTTCCTGCCATTCCTCATCCAGTGCGCGGTGATACAGCAGAGAAACGATCACTTCGCCGCTAAGGGTGGACAGATAGTCTATCTGGAACAGTTTGCGGCGCAGGACGGAATCGGGCTGAATGGCGGCAAGCAGCTCCGGCATCAGGCGGTTGATCAGTTCACTGGCAGCCGGAAAGCGGTCGACCCGAATGCGCTGTTTGGTTTGCTGGTCAAACATGATGTGGTAAAGCTCGTCGCCATCGTGCCAGATACGGAATTCGGCGCGCATCCGATAGTGACTGACGGGAGAACGGAAGACGACAGGCTCCGGTGCATTGAACGGTGCCATCATCCCACGCAGACGCTCGGTTTTCTCTGCAAGCTGGTCGTCGTATTGTTCGATGGGCAGGATTTCTGGCGTCATGGTTTTCTCGTCAACAGCGTCTAAAAGGGTGTTATTGGCCGGGAATTGTAGGGAATCCGGCCAGGAAGTCCAGTTTTGTTACGTGATTATCCTGTAGTGATATAGAAGTCTAGACTTCCACAATTCGCGATTGTAGGATGAGCGTCCGGCCTTGTACCACAAGTTAAAAGGGAATCCAGTGTAAATCTGGAGCTGACGCGCAGCGGTAAGGAATGCCCCGGCGATAGCATTATTATGCAGACACTGTCTTCAACTTTTGAGGATGGGAAGTCATCGCTTTCGTTGTATCCCCTACCGTCGTTGACGGTTTGTGGCGACAACGGCATCCAAGCCCGAAGACCTACCGGAATACGTCGCAATTGGTTCTGCATATCGCGTGCTATTAACAGAGCCTGCGGCATCCTTATTATTTCTCGGATGCTTTAACAATGATTAAAAAAATTTCGCTGCTGACGGCGCTTTCCGTCACGGCATTTTCTGGCTGGGCACAGGAAAACAGTTCATCTCCAAATTCGTCATCGGAAAAAAATGCCGATGATATGGTAGTCACAGCAAATCGTTTCGCACAGCCAGTTTCGTCGGTGCTGGCACCCACGACTGTAGTGACCAGAGAAGAGATCGAGCGTTTGCAGGCGAAGAGCCTGACTGATGTTATGCGCCGCTTGCCGGGTGTGGACATCGGACAAAACGGCGGCTTAGGGCAAAAAAGTTCGTTGTTTATCCGTGGGACTAACTCGAGCCATGTGTTGGTGCTGATCGATGGTATTCGCCTTAATCAAGCGGGTCTAAGTGGTTCATCTGACCTCAGCCAAATCCCCCTCTCACTGGTGCAGAAAGTTGAATATATTCGTGGCGCACGTTCTGCGGTTTATGGTTCTGATGCAATTGGCGGCGTAGTAAACATCATCACCACCAGAGAGAAGAACGGTACGACGCTGTCCGCTGGTATCGGCTCTAATGGGTATCAATCTTATGATGCAGTAACGCAAAAAGCATTTGGCGACAGTACAACAGCGACATTGGCTGGTAATTACGTCTACACCAAAGGATTTGACGTGGTTGCTTACGGTACTGCTTCGCCCGCGCAACCCGACCGTGACGGATTTATGAGTAAATCGCTGTATGGGACGGTTGAACATAAGTTTGGTGAGCATTTTAGCGGTTTTTTACGGGGCTATGGTTATGACAACCGTACTGACTACGATAACTTCTCAGCAGTAGATACTCGCCAGCTTTATAGCCAAACATGGGATACCGGTCTGCGTTATCAGAGCGGCATCTACTCCACGCAGCTAATTGGAAGCTATAGCCATAGCAAGGATTATGACTACGATCCGCTCCGAGGCCTACATGGTGTTGGTGCGACGTTAGTTGATTCTCAGCAATACAACGCACAGTGGGGCAATACACTGCAAGTGGGCACGGGTACAGTGAGTGCTGGTGTTGATTGGCAGGATCAGATCATCAAGCCTGATTCAACTAATGTGAACCGAGAGGAAAGCCAGCACAATACTGGTATTTACCTGACTGGTCAGCAACGTTTTGCTTCCGTAGTGCTTGAAGGGTCTGTACGTGGCGACGATCAATCTGAATTCGGTTGGCATAGTACTTGGCAAACCGGGGCGTCCTGGGAATTTATTGAAGGCTATCGCCTGATTGCTTCTTATGGTACTGCATTTAAAGCGCCAAATATGGGACAGCTATATGGAAGGTTTGGCAGCAACCGTGACCTTCAGCCAGAAGAAAGTAAACAGTGGGAAAGTGGGGTTGAAGGCCTTACTGGGCCAGTTACATGGAGGGTTTCTGGATACCGCAATGACATCGACAATCTGATTGATGCAACAGGCAGTACAGGTTACGTTTATGAAAATGTCGGTAAAGCCAAAATCAAAGGAATTGAAGCCACCGCCAGTTTTGACACTGGGCCTGTAGGTCATCGTATTAGCTATGACTATGTTGACTCACGTAATGCCATCACCGATGAGCCACTGGCTCGCCGTGCAAAGCAGCAGGTGAAATATCAACTGGATTGGCAGGTGTTCGACCTCGATTGGAGCGTAACGTACCAATATCTGGGAGGTCGTTATGACAAAGATTATGGCAATTATGTTCCTGCGATTGATGACTACCAGACTGTCAAGCTTGGCGGCGTAAGCCTCTGGGATCTCGCTGCCTCATATCCGATCACCTCTCATCTGACAGTTCGTGGTAGAATCGCCAACCTGTTTGATAAAGATTATGAGACGGCATATGGCTACCGCACGGCAGGGCGAGAATACTATCTCACAGGAAGCTATACCTTCTAACCTGCCATCTCGTCCTACGGTTCTGGTCTTCGATTCCGGCGTAGGCGGGCTGTCTGTTTATGATGAAATCCGGCAGCTCTTGCCGGATCTTCACTATATATACGCATTCGATAACGAAGCGTTTCCGTATGGTGAAAAATCACAGCAGTTTATTATCGAGCGCGTGGTTGAGATTGTTAACGCAGTTCAACTACGCCATCAGCTCGCATTGGTTGTAATCGCCTGTAATACGGCGAGTACGATTTCCCTTCCTGCCCTGCGTGAGCGCTTTACTTTCCCTGTCGTGGGCGTTGTCCCTGCGGTGAAGCCTGCGGCTAAGCTGACGCGCAACGGCGTTGTCGGCCTATTGGCAACGCGCGCAACGGTTCAACGTCCGTATACGCACGAACTGATTGCCCGTTTTGCGACGGATTGCCAAATTTTGTCATTGGGATCGTCAGAACTAGTCGAGTTAGCAGAAGCGAAATTGCAGGGGGAGACGATCTCCATTTCTGAACTGCAAAGAATTCTGCGCCCTTGGCTGCGTTTACCGGAACCGCCAGATACGGTCGTGCTTGGATGTACGCATTTTCCATTATTAGCAGAAGAACTGAAAATGGCCTTGCCAGATGGTACACGTCTTGTGGATTCTGGTTCTGCTATAGCTAAAAGAACAGCATGGCTAATTGCTAATCTGGATAATCCTCCACTTTCGACAGATAAGAATCTGGTTTACTGCCTGACGATTACACCTAAAGTCGCCACGCTGTGGCCAATATTGCAGCGTTATGGCTTCGATTCGCTGGAAAAACTGCCACTTTGATAGCCTTGTGGGCAAATAGTAGACGAACGATAATTTTTTTGCATTTAGCACTTGTCAGCCGCCGAGAAGTCCCTATAATGCGCCTCCACTGACACGGCAACAGCGACACGCAGTTGCGGTAACAGGAAAAAAGATTCACCGAAGGCGGTCAGTAATGACTTGACTTCACAGCGGAAAAGCATAGTATATGCAGCCCGCGCCACCGATGAAGTGGCACTGCTCTTTAACAATTTAATCAGACAATCTGTGTGGGCACTCACAAGACCGTATCTTAACGATATAAAAAAGTCTTGAAGAGTGAACAACAGTAAATTCATTACGAATAAACAGTTTTAATTCTTTGAGCATCGCTGACGAGTTCAGCAAATCAAACAAATCTTAAATTGAAGAGTTTGATCATGGCTCAGATTGAACGCTGGCGGCAGGCCTAACACATGCAAGTCGAGCGGTAGCACAGAAGAGCTTGCTCTTTGGGTGACGAGCGGCGGACGGGTGAGTAATGTCTGGGAAACTGCCTGATGGAGGGGGATAACTACTGGAAACGGTAGCTAATACCGCATAACCTCGCAAGAGCAAAGAGGGGGACCTTAGGGCCTCTCGCCATCAGATGTGCCCAGATGGGATTAGCTAGTAGGTGAGGTAATGGCTCACCTAGGCGACGATCCCTAGCTGGTCTGAGAGGATGACCAGCCACACTGGAACTGAGACACGGTCCAGACTCCTACGGGAGGCAGCAGTGGGGAATATTGCACAATGGGCGCAAGCCTGATGCAGCCATGCCGCGTGTGTGAAGAAGGCCTTCGGGTTGTAAAGCACTTTCAGCGGGGAGGAAGGCAGTAAGGTTAATAACCTTATTGATTGACGTTACCCGCAGAAGAAGCACCGGCTAACTCCGTGCCAGCAGCCGCGGTAATACGGAGGGTGCAAGCGTTAATCGGAATGACTGGGCGTAAAGCGCACGCAGGCGGTCTGTTAAGTTGGATGTGAAATCCCCGGGCTTAACCTGGGAACTGCATTCAAAACTGACAGGCTAGAGTCTTGTAGAGGGGGGTAGAATTCCAGGTGTAGCGGTGAAATGCGTAGAGATCTGGAGGAATACCGGTGGCGAAGGCGGCCCCCTGGACAAAGACTGACGCTCAGGTGCGAAAGCGTGGGGAGCAAACAGGATTAGATACCCTGGTAGTCCACGCTGTAAACGATGTCGATTTGGAGGTTGTGCCCTTGAGGCGTGGCTTCCGGAGCTAACGCGTTAAATCGACCGCCTGGGGAGTACGGCCGCAAGGTTAAAACTCAAATGAATTGACGGGGGCCCGCACAAGCGGTGGAGCATGTGGTTTAATTCGATGCAACGCGAAGAACCTTACCTACTCTTGACATCCACAGAATTCGGCAGAGATGCCTTAGTGCCTTCGGGAACTGTGAGACAGGTGCTGCATGGCTGTCGTCAGCTCGTGTTGTGAAATGTTGGGTTAAGTCCCGCAACGAGCGCAACCCTTATCCTTTGTTGCCAGCGATTCGGTCGGGAACTCAAAGGAGACTGCCGGTGATAAACCGGAGGAAGGTGGGGATGACGTCAAGTCATCATGGCCCTTACGAGTAGGGCTACACACGTGCTACAATGGCGTATACAAAGAGAAGCGACCTCGCGAGAGCAAGCGGACCTCATAAAGTACGTCGTAGTCCGGATTGGAGTCTGCAACTCGACTCCATGAAGTCGGAATCGCTAGTAATCGTAGATCAGAATGCTACGGTGAATACGTTCCCGGGCCTTGTACACACCGCCCGTCACACCATGGGAGTGGGTTGCAAAAGAAGTAGGTAGCTTAACCTTCGGGAGGGCGCTTACCACTTTGTGATTCATGACTGGGGTGAAGTCGTAACAAGGTAACCGTAGGGGAACCTGCGGTTGGATCACCTCCTTACCAAGAAGATGTGTGTTGCGTGAAGTGCTCACACAGATTGTCTGATGAAAATACTGAGCAAGCGCACCTGTTGATGTCATGAGTGTAGACTCATGCTGACGCGAGCGTGCCGGGTTTATGACCTGGTGCGGATTTTTCGTGTCCCCATCGTCTAGAGGCCTAGGACACTGCCCTTTCACGGCTGTAACAGGGGTTCGAATCCCCTTGGGGACGCCAATCCGATAATGAGTGAAAGACATTATCACGAATATCTTAAAGATGATTCTTCGGAGTCATGTTTACGATATTGCTCTTTAACAATCTGGAACAAGCTGAAAATTGAAACATGACAGCTGAACATTGATGACTGCCTTCGGGCGGGTCATGATGAATCAGCCTGTCAATGAGTCTCTCAAATAATCGCAGCGCGATGATGAATCAATCGAAACATCTTCGGGTTGTGAGGTTAAGCGACTAAGCGTACACGGTGGATGCCTAGGCAGTCAGAGGCGATGAAGGGCGTGCTAATCTGCGATAAGCGTCGGTAAGCTGATATGAAGCGTTATACCCGACGATACCCGAATGGGGAAACCCAGTGTGTTTCGACACACTATCATGACATGAATACATAGTGTCATGAGGCGAACCGGGGGAACTGAAACATCTCAGTACCCCGAGGAAAAGAAATCAACCGAGATTCCCCCAGTAGCGGCGAGCGAACGGGGAGGAGCCCAGAACCTGAATCAGTTTGTGTGTTAGTGGAAGCGTCTGGAAAGTCGCACAGTAAAGGGTGATAGTCCCGTACACAAAAATGCACAAGCTGTGAGTTCGATGAGTAGGGCGGGACACGTGACATCCTGTCTGAATATGGGGGGACCATCCTCCAAGGCTAAATACTCCTGACTGACCGATAGTGAACCAGTACCGTGAGGGAAAGGCGAAAAGAACCCCGGCGAGGGGAGTGAAATAGAACCTGAAACCGTGTACGTACAAGCAGTGGGAGCCTACTTGTTAGGTGACTGCGTACCTTTTGTATAATGGGTCAGCGACTTATATTCTGTAGCAAGGTTAACCGTATAGGGGAGCCGCAGGGAAACCGAGTCTTAACTGGGCGTTAAGTTGCAGGGTATAGACCCGAAACCCGGTGATCTAGCCATGGGCAGGTTGAAGGTTGGGTAACACTAACTGGAGGACCGAACCGACTAATGTTGAAAAATTAGCGGATGACTTGTGGCTGGGGGTGAAAGGCCAATCAAACCGGGAGATAGCTGGTTCTCCCCGAAAGCTATTTAGGTAGCGCCTCGTGAACTCATCTTCGGGGGTAGAGCACTGTTTCGGCTAGGGGGTCATCCCGACTTACCAACCCGATGCAAACTACGAATACCGAAGAATGTTATCACGGGAGACACACGGCGGGTGCTAACGTTCGTCGTGAAGAGGGAAACAACCCAGACCGCCAGCTAAGGTCCCAAAGTCATGGTTAAGTGGGAAACGATGTGGGAAGGCACAGACAGCCAGGATGTTGGCTTAGAAGCAGCCATCATTTAAAGAAAGCGTAATAGCTCACTGGTCGAGTCGGCCTGCGCGGAAGATGTAACGGGGCTAAACCATGCACCGAAGCTGCGGCAGCGACACTTAGGTGTTGTTGGGTAGGGGAGCGTTCTGTAAGCCTGCGAAGGTGGCCTGTGAGGGCTGCTGGAGGTATCAGAAGTGCGAATGCTGACATAAGTAACGATAATGCGGGTGAAAAACCCGCACGCCGGAAGACCAAGGGTTCCTGTCCAACGTTAATCGGGGCAGGGTGAGTCGACCCCTAAGGCGAGGCTGAAAAGCGTAGTCGATGGGAAACAGGTTAATATTCCTGTACTCGGTGTTACTGCGAAGGGGGGACGGAGAAAGCTAGGTTATCCGGGCGACGGTTGTCCCGGTTTAAGCGTGAAGGTGGATGACTTTGGTAAATCCGGGTCATCGTTAACACTGAGGCGTGATGACGAGTCACTACGGTGATGAAGTAACCGATGCTACGCTTCCAGGAAAAGCCTCTAAGCTCCAGGTAACATCAAATCGTACCCCAAACCGACACAGGTGGTCAGGTAGAGAATACTCAGGCGCTTGAGAGAACTCGGGTGAAGGAACTAGGCAAAATGGTGCCGTAACTTCGGGAGAAGGCACGCTGATGGTAAGTGAAGTGACTTGCTCATGGAGCTGAAATCAGTCGAAGATACCAGCTGGCTGCAACTGTTTAATAAAAACACAGCACTGTGCAAACACGAAAGTGGACGTATACGGTGTGACGCCTGCCCGGTGCCGGAAGGTTAATTGATGGGGTCAGCCGCAAGGCGAAGCTCTTGATCGAAGCCCCGGTAAACGGCGGCCGTAACTATAACGGTCCTAAGGTAGCGAAATTCCTTGTCGGGTAAGTTCCGACCTGCACGAATGGCGTAATGATGGCCAGGCTGTCTCCACCCGAGACTCAGTGAAATTGAACTCGCTGTGAAGATGCAGTGTACCCGCGGCAAGACGGAAAGACCCCGTGAACCTTTACTATAGCTTGACACTGAACCTTGAGCCTTGATGTGTAGGATAGGTGGGAGGCTTTGAAGTGTGGACGCCAGTCTGCATGGAGCCAACCTTGAAATACCACCCTTTAATGTTTGATGTTCTAACGTGGACCCGTGATCCGGGTTGCGGACAGTGTCTGGTGGGTAGTTTGACTGGGGCGGTCTCCTCCCAAAGCGTAACGGAGGAGCACGAAGGTTAGCTAATCCTGGTCGGACATCAGGAGGTTAGTGCAAAGGCATAAGCTAGCTTGACTGCGAGAGTGACAGCTCGAGCAGGTGCGAAAGCAGGTCTTAGTGATCCGGTGGTTCTGAATGGAAGGGCCATCGCTCAACGGATAAAAGGTACTCCGGGGATAACAGGCTGATACCGCCCAAGAGTTCATATCGACGGCGGTGTTTGGCACCTCGATGTCGGCTCATCACATCCTGGGGCTGAAGTAGGTCCCAAGGGTATGGCTGTTCGCCATTTAAAGTGGTACGCGAGCTGGGTTTAGAACGTCGTGAGACAGTTCGGTCCCTATCTGCCGTGGGCGTTGGAAGATTGAGAGGGGTTGCTCCTAGTACGAGAGGACCGGAGTGAACGCACCACTGGTGTACGGGTTGTGATGCCAATTGCATTGCCCGGTAGCTAAGTGCGGAAGAGATAACCGCTGAAAGCATCTAAGCGGGAAACTTGCCTCGAGATGAGTCTTCCCTGGGCACTAGATGCCCCTGAAGGGCCGTTGAAGACGACGACGTAGATAGGCTGGGTGTGTAAGCGTAGCGATACGTTGAGCTAACCAGTACTAATGACCCGAGAGGCTTAACCTTACAACACCGAAGGTGTTTTGTGGGTGATGAAAGACTCATAGAGAACGATGTTCAGCTTGTTCAGAGATTGGTTCTGGTGGTTGCGTGATGACAAGAGAGAGAAAGTCAGCACAGTAACGGCTGGAATGAAACAGAATTTGCCTGGCGGCGATAGCGCGGTGGTCCCACCTGACCCCATGCCGAACTCAGAAGTGAAACGCCGTAGCGCCGATGGTAGTGTGGGGCTTCCCCATGTGAGAGTAGGGAACTGCCAGGCATCAAACAAGTGGAAAGCCCCTGTCGAAAGACAGGGGCTTTTTGCTATGGGCGTTAGGAAAAATTGTTTATACGTATCCGGTGGCAAAAGGCAGTCGGTATCTTGCGTAGATCAGGTAGACTATGCGATATCTGAATTAGTAGGTATTTCTATCATGGCGTCGAGCGTTATTTCATTAAAGTCTTATAACTCTTTCTCATTACCTGTTTCCGCATCTTGTATTAAGGTTGCGGATACTCAGGAGAAATTGATTGAAGGATGGCGCGTCGCCAGTGCATCACAAGAGCCGATTTTGTTGCTAGGGGAAGGGAGTAATGTCCTTTTTCTTGAAGACTTTTTAGGTACTATTCTGCTAAATCGGCTTAAGGGTATAGATATTCGAGAAGAAAGCGATGGCTGGTATCTTCATGTTGGTGCAGGTGAGAATTGGCATCAATTAGTTGAATATACACTTAAGCGTGGCATTGCTGGGTTAGAAAATCTGGCATTAATTCCCGGATGTGTGGGTTCTGCACCGATACAGAATATCGGTGCGTACGGTATCGAGTTACAGCATGTTTGTGATTATGTTGACGTGTTAGATCTGGCTGAAGGTAAAGTCATGCGTTTTACCTCTGAGGAATGCCAGTTCGGTTACCGTGAAAGCATATTTAAGCATCAATACCGCTCTGGATTTGCGATCACCGCTGTAGGGCTTTTTTTAAAGAAAGAGTGGAACCCGATACTTAACTACGGTGATTTGGTCAAGCTGGACCCTACAACCGTTACGCCACTGCAGGTATTTGACTCTGTATGTCATATGCGTCGAAGTAAACTCCCAGACCCTGTAGTGACAGGTAATGCTGGTAGCTTCTTCAAAAATCCAATAATTGCACAACAGCATGCCGAACGTATTTTACGAGAGTATCCAAACGCACCTCAGTATTTGCAAGCCGATGGTAACGTTAAATTGGCAGCTGGATGGTTAATTGATCAGTGTAAACTTAAAGGATTCCAGCTTGGTGGTGCTGCTGTTCACGAGAAACAGGCATTAGTTCTGATTAATAAAAATAATTCAAAAAGCTCAGATATTGTTGAATTAGCTCGTTACGTCCGCAACCAAGTTTCTGAAAAATTCTCCATACAGCTGGAACCTGAAGTTCGCTTTATTGCTGCGCATGGAGAGGTCAATGCCATCGAGGTATTATCATGAGAGATATTACAGTTCCTCTTAAGTTGATTAAAATTCTCTCTGATGGGGAGTTTTATTCCGGTGAGTTGCTGGGCGAAATGATGGGGATGAGCCGTGCTGCGATTAATAAACACATTCAAACTATACGCGACTGGGGAATTGATATATTTACTGTAACGGGTAAGGGCTATTCTTTGCCAGCGCCTATGCAGTTATTAGATGAAGAGGTTATCCTTAAGGACCTACCTGAAGGTGGCGTAACGGTTTTACCTGTCGTCGATTCTACGAATCAGTACATTTTAGAACGATTGGATACACTGTCCTCCGGTGATGCATGCCTTGCTGAATATCAGCAGGCTGGGCGTGGTCGTCGGGGGCGGCAATGGTTTTCACCCTTTGGTGCGAATTTGTATTTGTCCTTATATTGGCGCTTAGAGCAGGGACCCGCTGCGGCTGTTGGCGTGAGTCTGGTTATCGGTATCGTAATGGCCGAAGTGCTACATAAGCTGGGTGCTGATGGTGTTCGAGTCAAATGGCCTAATGACTTATATTTGAAGGATAGAAAGTTGGCTGGCATTCTTGTCGAGCTGACAGGGAAAACTGGGGATGCTGCTAATTTAGTCATTGGTGCAGGTATTAATCTACAAATGAGAGCACCTGCTCCAGATACGATTAATCAAGGCTGGATAAATTTACAAGAGGCAGGTATAGAGATTAATCGTAATACTCTCGCTTCGACTCTTATTTCTGAATTAAGAAGCGCTTTGGCCGTCTTTGAACTACAAGGTCTTGAACCATTTATTCCCAGATGGGAAAAGTTGGATAACTATTTTAATCGTCCGATCCGCTTGATTATCGGTAATCGCGAAATTCATGGGGTAGACCGAGGAATCGATCGCCAGGGTGCATTGTTATTAGAAGCTGATGGTTTGATAACACCGTATATTGGTGGGGAAATTTCTCTGCGCGGCGCATAAAAAAGGGGGAATTCCCCCTTTTCCATATTCATTCATTTTTACTTTCTTAATCGAACACATTCAACGGCATGATTAGCACTTTTAGTCATAATAAGACTCGCTCTCTCCCGAGTGGGAAGGATATTTTCTTTTAGATTAAGTCCATTAATTTCCGCCCATAACTGAGATGCAATACCGACGGCTTCTTCTTTCGCCAATTTTGCATAATTATGGAAGTATGAATTTGGATTTGAGAATGCACCTTGTCTAAATTTCAAAAAGCGATTTATATACCATGTTTTTAGCAGTGTTTCAGGTGC
Organism: Pectobacterium brasiliense; assembly: GCF_016950255.1. Taxonomy (NCBI): domain Bacteria; kingdom Pseudomonadati; phylum Pseudomonadota; class Gammaproteobacteria; order Enterobacterales; family Pectobacteriaceae; genus Pectobacterium; species Pectobacterium brasiliense. The sequence continues at coordinate 31,677 of NZ_JACGFN010000004.1, forward strand.
ATCCACATAGATAGAGAAATCTACAAAATCAGAAACGAAAACTCTATGTGGATCATGTGGATAGTCCATTCCGCTTTGTAAAACATTCAACCCTTCTAATATTAAAATATCAGGTTGTTCCAACACTTTATTGTTATTAGGGACGATATCATATGTCAGATGGGAATAAGTCGGAGCTGTGACTTTGTGTGTCCCTGACTTTATATCAGAAACAAATTTTACCAGGCTGTGCATATCATATGACTGTGGAAAGCCTTTTTTCTTCATCAAGTCGCGTTCTTTTAGCACCTTATTTGGATGAAGAAATCCATCGGTTGTAATAAGTTCTACACTGCGATGTTCCGGCCAGCGGCTTAATAACGCTTGGAGCACACGGGCTGTGGTACTTTTCCCTACAGCGACACTACCTGCGATGCCGATTATGTAAGGTATTTTTTGGCCATCGGTTCCTAAAAACTGCTCGAGCACAGCCTGACGGCGTAAATTAGAGCTTATATAGAAATTGAGCAGGCGAGATAGCGGCAGATAAATTTCCGCGACTTCGTCTAATGAAAGGTCTTCGTTAATGCCTTTGAGCTTAACGATTTCTTCCTCTGTCAGCGTTAACGGGACGGAATCGCGCAAGGCGGCCCATTGGCTGCGGTTAAATTGTAGATATGGCGTGGCCAAGGATTGCTCTCTGTTGCTCATAAGTCGTGTTCTGCCTGCTTCACAGGTAAGAAAAGGGACTCTCAGCCCAGCGAAGAAAACGGGCTATTAGTTTAGCCAACGCGATGATCGCGGCACCTTCTCTTATGTAATAAATTTTTGATAATGGGCAGGTTAACACTTTGCTACTAGAAAGAAGAAGAGAAAATCGGTGCTGTACCCGATGCTTCTATGTTTACGCATCGGGTACTCGCTAGCTAGCGATGGCTTTACCTAAACCATTCACAGCAAAGAGACGCTTATAATAGATGGCTGTTGGGTGGTAATAGCCATCAGGTGTGCAAGCATAGTCTGGCAATTCTCCCAGATGGCGATAACCCAAGGCACGGTAAAACGCTTCTGCGGGGGAACCTGCTTGGGTGTCTAAGTAGAGCAAGCCCCTCTGCTGTAAAAGTGCGCTCTTTTCCAATAGCTGAATGAGCAGTCGGCCTATTCCCGCTCTTCTTGTGCGGCTATGGACCAGTAATTTTTGAATTTCAGCTCTGTTTTTTCCGTTTGTTTTTTGACACAACTCGAGCTGTACGCTTCCGACGATACCCTCCTCATCGCGCGCCACCCATATCATACGTTCACCGTTGGAAACTGATTTTTGCAAACTATGAAAATATTCTGTGGCTTCTTTATGGGACAGTGGCGAGTGGTATCCAACAGAAGCGCCTTTTTCTACAGCATCTATCAATAGATTAGCCAGTTCCTCACGATAGACAGGCAAGGTTGCTGCATTGAGTTGAACGGTTTTCATCGTACTTTGCCCCTTCTACAGACATTTATTTTTAATCAAGCAAAATGCATTCCAGGTCTGTTTTCTTAGAAAAACGAGCAAAATAGCATCGGTCGGTGCAGCGACTGCTCTTCTAAAGGGCAAAATCGTATTTTTGGTGCAAGAGAAACAAGAGGAAGGTTGATGGCGAAATCACCATTTTGTTGGATAGGGTTGGTGGTTCTTTGCACTATTTCTTACTGTTATTCTAGATTTATAGCTGAATTTGGATAAAATCTAAGCGATAGCGCATTTTACGCAATTTTTTTGTTGCATCGAGCGTTCTGTCTACCTAGAATGCGCAGCACTTGAAGCCGGCTTAGCTCAGTAGGTAGAGCAACTGACTTGTAATCAGTAGGTCACCAGTTCGATTCCGGTAGCCGGCACCATCAAGTACACAATCAGGTGGGGTTCCCGAGCGGCCAAAGGGAGCAGACTGTAAATCTGCCGTCACAGACTTCGAAGGTTCGAATCCTTCCCCACCACCAAATTCAATTCTGGCAACAGGATATTCGATACGGTAGCAAGACTAAGCCGGATCGACGAAGGCGGGGTCTATAAAATCTTATTCCTCAACTTCAAAATCTACAGAAAAATTAGGTAGCCGAGTTCCAGGATGCGGGCATCGTATAATGGCTATTACCTCAGCCTTCCAAGCTGATGATGTGGGTTCGATTCCCACTGCCCGCTCCAAGATGTGCTGATATAGCTCAGTTGGTAGAGCGCACCCTTGGTAAGGGTGAGGTCGGCAGTTCGAATCTGCCTATCAGCACCACTTCCTTTTCCTCCTCCTGATTTTCTTTCTGTGAATAAATTCAGCAAGCTATCGCTTGGTTGATGTGGTGATACCACCGATTTATCCGTGTCTTAGAGGGACAATCGATGTCTAAAGAAAAATTTGAACGTACAAAACCGCACGTTAACGTCGGTACTATCGGCCACGTTGACCATGGTAAAACAACGCTGACCGCTGCAATCACTACCGTTCTGGCTAAAACCTACGGTGGTAGCGCGCGTGCATTCGACCAGATCGATAACGCACCGGAAGAAAAAGCACGTGGTATCACCATCAACACGTCTCACGTTGAATACGATACCCCGTCTCGCCACTACGCGCACGTTGACTGCCCAGGACACGCCGACTATGTGAAAAACATGATCACCGGTGCTGCCCAGATGGATGGCGCGATCCTGGTTGTTGCTGCGACTGACGGCCCAATGCCTCAGACTCGTGAGCACATCCTGCTGGGTCGTCAGGTTGGCGTTCCTTTCATCATCGTGTTCCTGAACAAATGTGACATGGTTGATGACGAAGAGCTGCTGGAACTGGTTGAGATGGAAGTGCGTGAGCTGCTGTCTCAGTACGACTTCCCAGGCGACGACACCCCAGTGGTTCGTGGTTCTGCTCTGAAAGCGCTGGAAGGCGAAGCTGAATGGGAAGCAAAAATCATCGAACTGGCAGAGCACCTGGATTCTTACATCCCAGAACCAGAGCGTGCCATTGACAAGCCGTTCCTGCTGCCAATCGAAGACGTATTCTCCATCTCCGGTCGTGGTACTGTTGTTACCGGTCGTGTAGAGCGCGGTATCGTTAAAGTCGGTGAAGAAGTTGAAATCGTTGGTATCAAGGATACGGCGAAATCTACCTGTACTGGCGTAGAAATGTTCCGCAAACTGCTGGACGAAGGTCGTGCAGGTGAGAACGTTGGTGTTCTGCTGCGTGGTATCAAGCGTGAAGAAATCGAGCGTGGTCAGGTACTGGCTAAGCCGGGTTCAATCAAGCCGCACACTCAGTTCGAATCCGAAGTGTATATCCTGAGCAAAGATGAAGGCGGCCGTCATACTCCGTTCTTCAAAGGCTACCGTCCTCAGTTCTACTTCCGTACAACTGACGTAACGGGCACCATCGAACTGCCAGAAGGCGTAGAGATGGTAATGCCGGGCGACAACATCAAAATGGTTGTTACCCTGATCCACCCAATCGCGATGGACGACGGTTTGCGTTTCGCCATCCGTGAAGGCGGCCGTACAGTAGGCGCGGGCGTTGTTGCTAAAGTTATCGCTTAATCGCTGATAACATTTGACGCGACACGCGATAAAAGGGCATCATTTGATGCCCTTTTTCTACGCTGTCATGGTAGAACCTATCTCATCAGCGATTGTGAGATATAATCATTGGTGAGATAGGCTCTGTAGATACGGCGTAAATACCGAATTATTCGTTTTACAGAACATCTTTCGGTTTGGTTGCCCCGTGGTTGCGGGGCAAAGTTATTTGTCTGAATCATTGTGACAGGTTGGTTTATGAGTGCGAATACCGAAGCTCAGGATAGTGGGCGTGGCCTGGAAGTGATTAAGTGGTTGGTAGTAGGTGCCTTGCTGGTTGTTGCGATTGTTGGCAATTATTATTACCGCGAATTTAGTCTTCCTCTGCGTGCATTGGCCGTTGTTATCCTGATCGCCGCAGCCGGTGGTGTGGCACTGCTGACCACGAAAGGCAAAGCAACCGTAGCGTTTGCTCGCGAAGCGCGTACCGAAGTGCGCAAAGTAATTTGGCCGACTCGTCAGGAAACGTTACACACCACGTTAATCGTTGCCGCGGTGACTGCCGTGATGTCACTGATTTTGTGGGGGCTGGATGGTATTCTGGTCCGTCTGGTATCGTTTATCACTGGCCTGAGGTTCTAAGATGTCTGAAGCTCCAAAAAAACGTTGGTACGTCGTTCAGGCGTTTTCTGGTTTTGAAGGTCGCGTAGCACAATCTCTGCGTGAGCATATCAAACTCCATAATATGGAAGAGCTGTTTGGCGAAGTCATGGTTCCGACTGAAGAAGTCGTTGAGATCCGTGGTGGCCAGCGTCGCAAGAGCGAACGCAAGTTTTTCCCTGGTTATGTTTTAGTACAGATGGTGATGGAAGATGCCAGTTGGCATCTTGTACGCAGCGTACCTCGTGTTATGGGGTTCATTGGCGGCACATCTGACCGTCCTGCTCCAATTAGTGACAAAGAAGTGGATGCGATCATGAATCGTCTCCAGCAGGTTGGCGACAAGCCTCGTCCGAAAACGCTGTTTGAACCGGGCGAAATGGTTCGTGTCAACGATGGTCCATTTGCCGACTTTAACGGTGTTGTTGAAGAAGTAGACTATGAGAAGAGCCGCCTGAAGGTGTCTGTTTCTATATTTGGTCGTGCGACACCTGTTGAACTGGACTTTGCTCAGGTCGAAAAAGGCTAATTGCCTGATAAGATTTGCTGAAAATAGCGACTTGCCTATGGCGCGAAATTAACCTATAATTTCGCGCCTTTTGTTTTTCAGTGGCCTCAATGGCGACTGAAGCGTAATACAAACCACGGGGAGCCTTTCACTAGGCGCTATTACCCAATCGAGGAAAGTTAAATGGCCAAGAAAGTACAAGCCTACGTCAAGCTGCAAGTTGCAGCTGGTATGGCTAACCCGAGCCCACCGGTAGGTCCGGCTCTGGGTCAGCAAGGTGTTAACATCATGGAATTCTGTAAGGCGTTCAACGCTAAAACTGAAAGCCTTGAGAAGGGTCTGCCGACTCCGGTTGTTATTACCGTTTATTCTGACCGTTCTTTCACCTTCGTTACCAAAACGCCTCCAGCAGCTGTTCTGCTGAAGAAAGCGGCTGGTATCAAGTCTGGTTCCGGCAAGCCGAACAAAGACAAAGTTGGTAAAGTAACGAGCGCTCAGGTTCGTGAAATCGCAGAAACTAAAGCTGCGGACATGACTGGTTCTGATGTAGACGCCATGGCGCGCTCTATCGCAGGTACCGCTCGTTCCATGGGCCTGGTAGTGGAGGATTAATAAATGGCTAAGCTGACCAAGCGCATGCGCGTGATCCGTGACAAAGTTGATGTAACTAAACAGTATGACATCAACGAAGCTGTTGCTCTGCTCAAAGAGCTGGCCACTGCTAAGTTCGTAGAAAGTGTAGACGTAGCTGTTAACCTCGGCATCGATGCACGTAAATCTGACCAAAACGTTCGCGGTGCAACCGTTCTGCCTCACGGCACCGGTCGTTCTGTTCGCGTAGCTGTCTTCACCCAAGGTGCAAACGCTGAAGCTGCTAAAGCAGCTGGCGCTGAATTCGTGGGCATGGAAGATCTGGCTGATCAGATCAAGAAAGGCGAAATGGGCTTTGATGTTGTTATTGCATCTCCAGATGCAATGCGCGTTGTTGGCCAATTGGGCCAGGTTCTGGGTCCACGTGGCCTTATGCCAAACCCGAAAGTGGGTACTGTAACTCCTAACGTTGCTGAAGCGGTTAACAATGCTAAAGCGGGTCAGGTTCGTTACCGTAACGACAAGAACGGCATCATCCATACCACTATCGGTAAGGTTGATTTCGATTCTAACAAATTGAAAGAAAACCTAGAGTCTCTGTTGATTGCGCTGAAAAAAGCAAAACCATCTCAGGCGAAAGGCGTGTACATCAAGAAAGTTAGCTTGTCTACCACTATGGGCGCTGGCGTTGCCATCGACCAGAGCGGTCTGAACGCTGCTGCTAACTAATAGCTTTTGTTCCGCTTTACTCGGGTGTGAGATTTACCTATAATTTTACGCCCGTTGTTCCTCAAGTGGAATGGCGCAAGAATTTTCGGTTGGAGCCTGGCCTATCCAGGCCTCCGTCCAAGACCGCAGGTGTTTCGCAAGAAACTTAATTCTCCTGCGTAGACGGTGACAGAGCCTAAATAACGTTTTTCTTTTTTATAAAGAATAATTTTTTACTGGATTCTGCTCACCGTGTTTCAACGCTTATCTCTAATTTTGGCGATAAGTGAAGTGAGTTCCGGAGAGTTTCTCCGGCTAAATCCAGGAGCAAAAGCTAATGGCATTAAATCTTCAAGACAAACAAGCGATTGTTGCTGAAGTCAGCGAAGTAGCCAAAGGTGCGCTGTCTGCGGTTGTTGCGGATTCCCGTGGCGTTACCGTTGATAAAATGACCGAACTGCGTAAAGCAGCGCGTGAAGCTGGCGTTTACATGCGTGTTGTTCGTAACACCCTGCTGCGCCGCGTTGTTGAAGGTACTCAATTTGAGTGCCTGAAAGACACGTTTGTCGGTCCGACCCTGATTGCATATTCTCTGGAACACCCGGGCGCTGCTGCTCGTTTGTTCAAAGAGTTCGCGAAAGCGAATGCAAAATTCGAGGTCAAAGCTGCAGCCTTTGAAGGTGAGCTGATCCCGGCGGCTCAAATTGACCGTCTGGCAACGCTGCCGACTTACGAAGAAGCACTGGCACGTCTGATGTCGACCATGAAAGAAGCCGCTGCAGGCAAACTGGTCCGCACTCTGGCTGCTGTTCGCGATGCAAAAGAAGCTGCGTAATAGCACTTTCTTTTCTAACGTACTTGCTAACGTATAAACTATTTCTGATTCTTAGGAACAATTGTTATGTCTATCACTAAAGATCAAATTCTGGAAGCAGTAGCAGCTATGTCTGTAATGGATGTTGTTGAGCTGGTTTCTGCTATGGAAGAAAAATTCGGTGTTTCTGCTGCTGCTGCTGTAGCTGTTGCTGCTGGCCCAGCTGAAGTTGCTGAAGAAAAAACTGAGTTCGACGTTGTGCTGAAAGCTATCGGTGCTAACAAAGTTGCTGTAATCAAAGCTGTTCGCGGCGCGACTGGTCTGGGCCTGAAAGAAGCCAAAGATCTGGTTGAATCTGCACCTGCAGTTCTGAAAGAAGGCGTGAGCAAAGATGACGCTGAAGCACTGAAAAAATCACTGGAAGAAGCTGGCGCAGAAGTTGAAGTTAAATAAGCCAACCTTTCAGGTTGCAGCCTGATTTATTAGGCTGATGGCTGGTGACTTTTTAGTCACCAGCCTTTTTGCGCTGTAGGGCATCAATGGGGTTTCACACTGTTTAGCCATTGATTTCTCCCAATATTTTTTTCTATTGACGACTTAATATACTGCTTTCCTGCATGGGCTCCATGCCTAAGCAAGAGCAACGAAATGGTTTAAGAGTAATAGAAAGACGTATTACGGAAAGTTCTCTATTTTCCGACCAACATAAATAGTGTTGCATGAACTGTCCTTGTTAGGGCAGACAGAGTGGTTCGACTTGTCAGCTAGCTGAGGAACCCTATGGTTTACTCCTATACCGAGAAAAAACGCATTCGTAAGGATTTTGGTAAACGTCCACAGGTTTTGGACATACCTTATCTCCTTTCTATCCAACTTGACTCGTTCCAGAAGTTTATCGAGCAAGACCCGGAAGGTCAGTACGGTTTGGAAGCTGCATTCCGTTCTGTTTTCCCTATAAAAAGCTATAGCGGTAATTCAGAGCTGCAATACGTTAGCTATCGCTTGGGCGAGCCAGTATTTGACGTTAAAGAATGTCAGATCCGTGGCGTGACGTTCTCTGCGCCGCTACGCGTAAAACTGCGCCTGGTGATCTACGAGCGCGAAGCGCCTGAAGGCACCGTTAAAGACATCAAAGAACAAGAAGTTTACATGGGCGAAATTCCGCTCATGACCGATAACGGTACCTTCGTGATCAACGGTACTGAGCGTGTAATCGTGTCTCAGTTACACCGTAGTCCAGGTGTGTTCTTCGATAGCGACAAAGGTAAAACCCACTCTTCAGGTAAGGTGCTGTATAACGCACGTATTATTCCTTACCGTGGTTCCTGGCTGGATTTCGAGTTTGATCCAAAGGATAACCTGTTTGTTCGTATCGACCGTCGTCGCAAATTGCCTGCGACCATTATCCTGCGCGCGCTGGGTTATTCCACCGAACAGATTCTCGATCTTTTCTTCGATAAAATTGTCTATGAAATCAATGGCAATAAGTTGCAGATGGATCTGGTTCCTGAGCGTCTGCGTGGTGAAACCGCATCGTTTGATATTGAAGCGAACGGTAAAGTTTATATCGAAAAAGGTCGCCGCATCACTGCGCGTCATATCCGTCAGTTAGAGAAAGACGGCATTGAACGCATTGAAGTGCCTGTTGAATATATCGCTGGCAAAGTACTGTCCAAAGATTATATCGACGAGAGCACCGGTGAACTGATCGGCGCAGCCAACATGGAGCTGTCGCTGGATCTGCTGGCCAAACTGAGCCAGTCTGGTCACAAACGTATTGAGACACTGTTCACCAACGATCTTGATCATGGTGCATACATGTCTGAAACCGTGCGCGTCGATCCGTCAAACGATCGCCTGAGTGCGCTGGTTGAAATCTATCGCATGATGCGTCCTGGTGAGCCACCAACGCGTGAAGCAGCAGAAACGCTGTTTGAGAACCTGTTCTTCTCAGAAGACCGCTATGATCTGTCTGCGGTTGGTCGTATGAAGTTCAACCGTTCTCTGCTACGTGATGAGATCGAAGGTTCCGGTATCCTGAGCAAAGATGACATCATCGAAGTGATGAAGAAGCTCATTGATATCCGTAACGGTAAAGGCGAAGTGGATGATATCGACCACCTCGGCAACCGTCGTATCCGTTCCGTCGGCGAAATGGCAGAAAACCAATTCCGCGTTGGTCTGGTGCGTGTAGAACGTGCTGTAAAAGAGCGTCTGTCTCTGGGCGACCTTGATACGCTGATGCCACAGGACATGATCAACGCCAAGCCGATTTCGGCTGCCGTTAAAGAGTTCTTCGGTTCAAGTCAGCTGTCACAGTTTATGGACCAGAACAACCCGCTGTCCGAGATTACGCACAAACGTCGTATCTCTGCATTGGGCCCAGGCGGTCTGACGCGTGAACGTGCTGGCTTTGAAGTTCGTGACGTACACCCGACTCACTACGGTCGCGTTTGTCCTATCGAAACGCCGGAAGGTCCGAACATCGGTCTGATCAACTCCCTGTCCGTTTATGCGCAAACGAACGAATACGGTTTCCTTGAAACCCCGTATCGTCGCGTGCGTGACAACGTGGTGACGGATGAGATCCATTACCTGTCTGCGATTGAAGAAGGTAACTTCGTTATCGCACAGGCGAACACCAATTTGGACGAAGAAGGCCGCTTCATCGACGAACTGGTGACCTGCCGTAACAAAGGCGAGTCCAGCTTGTTCAGCCGCGATCAGGTTGAATACATGGACGTTTCCACACAGCAGGTGGTTTCCGTCGGTGCATCCCTGATTCCGTTCCTGGAACACGATGACGCCAACCGCGCCCTGATGGGTGCGAACATGCAACGTCAGGCCGTTCCGACTCTGCGCGCTGATAAGCCGCTGGTTGGTACCGGTATGGAACGCGCTGTTGCGGTTGACTCCGGTGTAACTGCCGTAGCCAAACGTGGTGGTACAGTACAATACGTGGATGCATCCCGTATTGTAATCCGCGTTAATGACGATGAAATGTATCCGGGCGAAGCCGGGATCGACATCTATAACCTGACCAAATATACCCGTTCTAACCAGAATACCTGCATCAGCCAGATGCCATGTGTGTCTCTGGGTGAGCCGGTAGAACGTGGTGATGTTCTGGCAGATGGCCCGTCCACCGATCTGGGTGAATTGGCGCTGGGTCAGAACATGCGCGTGGCATTCATGCCATGGAACGGTTACAACTTCGAAGACTCCATCCTCGTTTCCGAGCGTGTGGTCCAGGAAGATCGCTTTACGACCATCCATATTCAGGAACTGGCCTGTGTGTCTCGTGACACCAAGTTGGGGCCTGAAGAAATTACTGCAGACATCCCGAACGTGGGTGAAGCAGCACTTTCCAAACTGGATGAGTCCGGCATTGTTTACATCGGTGCGGAAGTGACCGGTGGTGACATTCTGGTTGGTAAGGTAACGCCGAAAGGTGAAACCCAACTGACGCCAGAAGAGAAACTGCTGCGTGCGATCTTCGGTGAGAAAGCGTCTGACGTTAAAGACTCTTCTCTGCGTGTACCAAACGGTGTTTCCGGTACGATTATCGACGTACAGGTCTTTACCCGCGATGGCGTGGAAAAAGACAAACGTGCGCTGGAAATCGAAGAAATGCAGCTGAAGCAGGCGAAGAAAGACCTGACTGAAGAATTGCAGATTCTGGAAGCGGGCCTGTTTGCACGTATCCACGCTGTGCTGGTTTCCGGTGGCGTAGAAGCTGACAAACTAGACAAACTGCCGCGCGAGCGCTGGTTGGAACTGGGTCTGACTGATGAAGATAAACAGAATCAGTTGGAACAGCTGGCAGAACAGTATGATGAGCTGAAGCACGAGTTTGAGAAAAAACTCGAAGCTAAGCGCCGTAAAATCACCCAAGGCGATGATCTGGCACCGGGCGTGCTGAAAATCGTTAAGGTTTATCTGGCCGTTAAACGTCAGATCCAACCGGGTGACAAGATGGCTGGTCGTCACGGGAACAAAGGTGTTATCTCCAAGATCAACCCGATCGAAGATATGCCTTACGATGAGAACGGTACGCCGGTCGATATCGTACTGAACCCGCTGGGCGTACCTTCACGTATGAACATTGGTCAGATTCTGGAAACCCACTTGGGTATGGCTGCAAAAGGTATCGGCGAGAAAATCAACGCCATGCTCAAGCAGCACGAAGAAGTGACTAAACTGCGTGAGTTCATCCAGAGAGCCTATGACCTGGGCGATGATGTGCGTCAAAAAGTCGACCTGAGCACTTTCTCAGACGAAGAAGTAATGCGTCTGGCTGAAAACCTGAAAAAAGGTATGCCAATTGCAACGCCGGTATTCGACGGTGCAAAAGAGAAAGAAATCAAGGAACTGTTGCAGATGGGCGGTATCCCTACCTCCGGTCAGATTACCCTGTACGATGGACGTACCGGTGAGCAATTTGAGCGTCAGGTTACAGTGGGCTACATGTACATGCTGAAACTGAACCACTTGGTCGACGATAAGATGCATGCCCGTTCCACCGGTTCTTATAGCCTGGTTACTCAGCAGCCGCTGGGTGGTAAGGCACAGTTCGGTGGTCAACGCTTCGGTGAGATGGAAGTGTGGGCGCTGGAAGCTTATGGTGCAGCTTATACCCTGCAAGAAATGTTGACCGTTAAGTCTGATGACGTGAACGGCCGTACCAAGATGTATAAAAACATCGTGGATGGCAATCATCAGATGGAACCAGGCATGCCGGAATCCTTCAACGTATTGTTGAAAGAAATCCGCTCGCTGGGTATCAACATCGAGCTGGAAGAAAAGTAATTCCAGCCCGTTGTATTGCTGGCATTCGTCATAGGGACATCTGAACTGTGTTTTTAACAGCATGGTTCAGGTGTCTATCAGGTCTAACTCCGACAGGAGCCAATCCGTGAAAGACTTATTAAAGTTTCTGAAAGCGCAAACTAAAACCGAAGAGTTTGATGCGATCAAAATTGCTCTGGCCTCGCCAGACATGATCCGTTCGTGGTCTTTTGGTGAAGTTAAAAAGCCAGAAACCATCAACTACCGTACGTTCAAACCTGAGCGTGACGGCCTTTTCTGCGCCCGTATCTTTGGGCCAGTAAAAGATTATGAGTGCTTGTGCGGTAAGTATAAGCGCCTGAAACACCGTGGTGTTATTTGTGAGAAGTGCGGCGTTGAAGTGACCCAGACTAAAGTGCGCCGTGAGCGTATGGGCCACATCGAGCTGGCTTCTCCGACTGCGCACATCTGGTTCCTGAAGTCACTGCCTTCCCGTATCGGTTTGCTGCTGGATATGCCGCTGCGTGATATCGAACGCGTGCTTTATTTTGAATCTTATGTCGTGGTTGAAGGCGGCATGACCAACCTCGAGCGTCGTCAGATCCTGACTGAAGAGCAGTATCTGGATGCGCTGGAAGAGTTTGGTGATGAGTTCGACGCGAAAATGGGTGCCGAAGCGATCCAGGCTCTGTTGAAGAACATGGATCTGGAGCAGGAATGCGAGCAGCTGCGTGAAGAGCTGACCGAAACCAACTCCGAAACCAAACGTAAAAAGCTGACCAAGCGCATTAAGCTGCTGGAAGCGTTCGTACAGTCTGGTAACAAGCCAGAGTGGATGATTCTGACCGTTCTTCCGGTACTGCCGCCAGATCTGCGTCCGCTGGTTCCGTTGGATGGTGGCCGTTTCGCGACTTCCGACCTGAACGATCTGTATCGCCGTGTGATCAACCGTAACAACCGTTTGAAACGTCTGCTTGATCTGGCTGCGCCGGACATCATCGTACGTAACGAAAAACGTATGTTGCAGGAAGCGGTTGATGCCCTGCTGGATAACGGCCGTCGCGGTCGTGCGATCACCGGTTCTAACAAACGTCCTCTGAAATCTTTGGCCGATATGATCAAAGGTAAACAGGGTCGTTTCCGTCAGAACCTGCTCGGTAAGCGTGTTGACTACTCCGGTCGTTCCGTAATCACCGTTGGTCCATACCTGCGTCTGCACCAGTGTGGTCTGCCGAAGAAAATGGCACTGGAACTGTTCAAACCGTTCATCTACGGCAAGCTGGAACTGCGTGGTCTTGCTACCACCATTAAAGCTGCCAAGAAAATGGTTGAGCGTGAAGAAGCCGTCGTATGGGATATCCTGGACGAAGTCATCCGCGAACACCCGGTATTGTTGAACCGTGCACCAACACTGCACCGTTTGGGTATCCAGGCATTTGAACCTGTACTGATCGAAGGTAAAGCCATCCAGCTGCACCCGCTGGTTTGTGCGGCCTATAACGCCGACTTCGACGGTGACCAAATGGCTGTACACGTACCGTTGACGCTGGAAGCCCAGTTGGAAGCGCGTGCGTTGATGATGTCGACTAACAACATCTTGTCCCCTGCGAATGGTGAGCCAATCATCGTTCCTTCTCAGGACGTGGTATTGGGTCTGTACTACATGACGCGTGACTGTGTTAACGCCAAAGGCGAAGGCATGGTGCTCACGGGTCCGAAAGAAGCTGAACGCGTTTACCGCGCTGGTCTGGCCTCTCTGCATGCGCGCGTTAAAGTGCGTATCACGGAAGAGATCAAGAGCATCGACGGCGATGTTACGCATCAGACGTCGATTATTGATACGACGATCGGTCGCGCCATCCTGTGGATGATCGTACCGAAAGGCCTGCCATACTCGATCGTTAACCAGCCTCTGGGCAAAAAAGCGATCTCCAAAATGCTGAACACCTGTTACCGCATTTTGGGTCTGAAACCGACAGTTATCTTCGCTGACCAGACTATGTACACCGGTTTTGCTTACGCGGCGCGCTCTGGTGCTTCCGTAGGTATCGATGACATGGTTATCCCGGAGAAAAAAGCCGAGATTATCGAAGAAGCAGAAACCGAAGTTGCCGAGATTCAGGAGCAGTTCCAGTCTGGTCTGGTTACGGCGGGCGAACGCTATAACAAAGTGATCGATATCTGGGCCGCGGCGAACGAACGTGTTGCGAAAGCGATGATGGAGAACCTGTCCGTTGAGGATGTGGTTAACCGTGATGGCGTGGTTGAGCAGCAGGTCTCTTTCAACAGCATCTTTATGATGGCCGACTCCGGTGCGCGTGGTTCTGCTGCACAGATTCGTCAGCTGGCGGGGATGCGTGGTCTGATGGCGAAACCAGATGGTTCGATCATCGAGACGCCGATTACCGCAAACTTCCGTGAAGGTCTGAACGTACTCCAGTACTTCATCTCGACGCACGGTGCGCGTAAAGGTCTGGCGGATACCGCACTGAAAACAGCGAACTCCGGTTATCTGACTCGTCGTCTGGTTGATGTTGCGCAGGATCTGGTTGTGACCGAAGACGATTGTGGTACCCACGAAGGTATCATGATGACGCCGGTTATCGAGGGTGGTGATGTTAAAGAGCCACTGCGTGAGCGCGTACTGGGTCGTGTAACGGCTGAAGATGTGATCAAACCGGGCACGGCGGACATTCTGGTTCCACGTAACACGCTGCTGAATGAGCAGTGGTGTGACATGTTGGAAGAGAACTCCGTTGACGCCGTTAAAGTACGTTCAGTCGTAAGCTGCGAAACCGACTTTGGCGTGTGCGCCAACTGCTACGGTCGCGACCTGGCTCGTGGTCACATCATCAACAAAGGTGAGGCCATCGGGGTTATCGCGGCACAGTCCATCGGTGAACCAGGTACACAGTTAACCATGCGTACGTTCCACATCGGTGGTGCGGCATCGCGTGCGGCGGCTGAGTCCAGCATTCAGGTGAAAAACAAAGGTAGCCTGAAACTGAGCAATGCTAAGTTCGTCGTGAACAGCAACGGTAAACTGGTTATTACTTCACGTAATACCGAACTGAAACTGATCGACGAATTCGGACGTACGAAAGAAAGCTATAAAGTGCCTTATGGTGCGGTGATGGCGAAAGGTGATGGCTCAGAGGTTACTGGTGGCGAAACCGTAGCAAACTGGGACCCGCACACCATGCCAGTGGTGACCGAAGTGAACGGTTTCATCCGTTTTGCTGATATGATTGACGGTCAGACCATTACACGCCAGACCGACGAACTGACCGGTTTGTCTTCCATCGTGGTTCTGGATAGCGCAGAGCGTACCGGTAGCGGTAAAGATCTGCGTCCGGCACTGAAAATCGTCGATGGCAAAGGTGAAGATGTATTGATCCCAGGTACCGATATGCCTGCTCAATACTTCCTGCCGGGTAAAACAATTGTTCAGTTGGAAGATGGAGTGCAGATTGGTGCCGGTGATACATTGGCGCGTCTTCCTCAGGAATCCAGCGGTACCAAGGATATTACCGGTGGTCTGCCACGTGTAGCCGACCTGTTCGAAGCGCGCCGTCCGAAAGAACCAGCTATTCTGGCGGAAATCAGCGGTATCATTTCCTTCGGTAAAGAAACCAAAGGTAAGCGCCGTCTGGTAATTTCTCCGTTAGATGGCAGCGATGCTTACGAAGAGATGATTCCGAAGTGGCGTCAGCTCAACGTGTTCGAAGGTGAAGTGGTGGAACGTGGTGACGTTGTTTCCGACGGCCCAGAATCTCCGCACGATATCCTGCGTCTGCGTGGCGTACATGCAGTAACGCGTTATATCACCAACGAAGTTCAGGAAGTTTACCGTCTGCAAGGCGTTAAGATTAACGATAAACACATCGAAGTTATCGTTCGTCAGATGTTGCGTAAAGGCACCATCGTTAGCGCGGGTGGTACGGAGTTCCTGGAAGGCGAACAGGCAGAAATGTCTCGCATCAAGATTGCCAACCGTCAGTTGGAAGCGGATGGCAAGATCACGGCAACGTACAGCCGCGATCTGCTGGGTATCACCAAAGCATCTCTGGCGACCGAGTCCTTCATTTCTGCGGCATCGTTCCAGGAAACCACTCGCGTACTGACCGAAGCCGCTGTTGCGGGTAAACGTGATGAACTGCGTGGCCTGAAAGAGAACGTTATCGTAGGTCGTCTGATCCCAGCGGGTACAGGTTATGCGTACCACCAGGATCGTATGCGCCGCCGTCAGGCGGGTGAAGCGCCTATCGTGCCTCAGGTGAGTGCCGATGAAGCTTCTGCTAACCTGGCTGAACTGCTGAACGCAGGCTTTGGTAGCAGCGACGACGAGTAAGTCTCTTTACACTGCATTATCATGCGGTAAATAACAAAACCCCAGCTATCATGGCTGGGGTTTTTTATTGCGCACATCCCTGTGCGCTACCTAAAGGCCGTCGCAAGCGACGTTAAAAATTGATGGAAGGCGTCCTGCCTTCTACCCTACGGGCCAACGCGGTGCGTTGTTAAAAAACGCTCCCGGCGTTTTATATCATCCTGAAATTTTTTGTTGTACAGTAGTGTAAAGTAAATAGAACGGAACCGACATGGACACCTCAACTACGCCAACACTCTCACAGCCTGGCGGCTCATTACCTCAGCAAGATGACTCACTTTCTTCTGATAAAACCTTACAAACACAGTCAGTAAGCCATTCTCAACATCGAGCAAAACGCGCAGCATGGGGCAGTTTTGTGGGGGCCGTTGTCGACTGGTACGATTTTCTACTGTACGGAATTGTTGCCGCCCTTGTATTTAATACCGAATTTTTCCCACAGGTCAGCCCGACAATGGGGACGCTGGCGGCATTTGGTACGTTTGGCGTGGGTTTCCTGTTCCGACCGCTAGGTGGGATGGTGTTCGGCCACTTCGGCGATAAGCTGGGTCGTAAACGAATGTTGATGATCACGGTCTGGATGATGGGCATTTCTACTGCGCTGATTGGCCTGTTGCCGTCGTTTGATTCCATCGGCTGGTGGGCACCGGTGCTGCTGGTTACGCTGCGTGCAATTCAGGGCTTTGCGGTTGGTGGTGAATGGGGTGGGGCGGCGCTGTTGGCGGTAGAGAATGCACCGAAGAAGAAGAAAGCCTTTTATAGTAGCGGCGTACAGGTTGGCTTTGGGGTCGGATTGTTGCTAGCTACTGGGTCGGTATCGGTGGTGAGCAATTTGACGACCAATGAAGAATTTACCACCTGGGGCTGGCGTCTGCCGTTCTTATTCAGCCTGATTCTGGTGGCTATCGCCTGGTGGGTGCGTAACGGGATGGATGAGTCTCAGGAATTTGAGGCGAATAAAACGCTGGGAGAAAGAGCCAATAAGCTGCGTTCTTTCCCTATCATGGAAGCACTGCGCCAGCACCCGAAGGCATTTCTGCTGATTATTGCGCTACGGCTTGGTGAACTGCTGACGATGTATATCGTTACCGCGTTTGCCCTCAATTATTCCACGACTCATCTTGGGCTATCGCGGGATATCTTCCTGAATATCGGGCTGCTGGTGGGGGCGATCAGCTGCGTATCTATTCCTTTCTTTGCCTATCTGGCAGATAGCTTTGGCCGCCGTCGGATCTACGTTACTGGTGCACTGATTGGGGCTGCGAGTGCGGTGCCATTCTTTATGGCGCTGGAAAGCCATAACACACTGCTGATTCTGTTCTTTGCCATCATGCTGGCGAATATTGCTCACGATATGATTGTTAGCGTACAGCAGCCGATGTTTACCGAACTATTTGGCACGGCGTACCGCTATAGCGGGGCGGGTGTGGGTTATCAGGTCGCCAGCGTGGTTGGCGGCGGTTTTACACCGTTTATCGCCGTTCTGCTGGTGCAGTTTATGGATGGTTCATGGCATGCGGTGGCAGCTTACCTTGCCATTGGCTGCTTACTCTCGGCGATTGTCGGGATGCGGATGAAGGCAACATCAGCGGACGCCTTATCTCACTAACCTCTTTACTTCACCCATCTCGCGTGCCGATACAGATGCAGAGTCTGTATCGGCATATTTTTTACTGCTTCTTAGTCTACTGTTTTTGCCGTGGCGTTATCTGAACCGATCAAGATCGCTTCGCTTCAGCCCGATATCTTTAAGCCCGTCATCGCTCATATTCCGTAGTATCTTCAGCGTTTGTGCTCTTGCCCGCCAGGCTTTCCACAAGCGGTACGGCAAAATAAGCATTAGCCAGAACGGTGACTCGCGGAACGGTTTTTGTGATCGATTCTCATGAAATTCCATATTTTCCCCCTCGCCAGTGAATGATCGCTATGATGGGGCGAAAGGCATTTTCAATACAGGCGCAAAAAATTCATTTTTTTAGCATACAGATTGTGTGATATTGCATCTGAATGGTGATTTTTATTTGAATCTGTACTGGTTACTGCTTTGAATCTTGATAGGGAATGATACTGATGACGCGTTATCAACACCTGGCTGGGCTGTTAGAACAGCGGATCGAACAAGGGTTGTATCAAAGTGGGGAGCGCCTGCCTTCTGTGCGAGCGCTGAGTGCAGAACATGGTGTGAGCATCAGTACCGTCCAGCAAGCCTATCATCTGCTGGAAACCCGGCAGTTGATTATGCCGCAGCCGCGTTCGGGATATTTTGTTACGCCGCGTAAGGCAACGCCGCCCGTACCCGCGCTGACGCGTCCTGCTCAACGCCCGGTTGAGATCACGCAGTGGGAATCGGTGCTGGAGTTGGTGAATGTGCGTCTGGAAACCAACGTGTTGAAATTTGGCAGCGGAATGCCGGATGTGAGCCAGCCGACCATCAAACCACTGTGGAAAGAGATGGCTCGCCTCTGCCAGTATCAGGATCCCCGGATCTTACAGTATGACAGCGTATATGGCGTGCCTGCGTTGCGTGAACAGATTGCCCGTCTTACGGTCGACTGCGGCTGCCAGCTGACTCAAGATGATATTGTGATCACGACCGGATGTCAGGAAGCCTTATTTGTTGCGGTCCGCGCCGTTTGCCAACCCGGCGACATCGTGGCCGTTGAATCACCCGCTTTTCCGGGTACGATGCAGATCCTCCGTGGACTAGATATCAAAGCGATCGAGATCCCAACCGATTCGGTAACGGGGATCAGCCTTGAAGCGTTAAGACTGGCGTTGGATCAGTGGCCGATCAAAGCCGTGCTTCTGGTGCCGAGCTGTAACAACCCGCTTGGCTTCATCATGCCTGACGCCCGCAAGAAATCGCTGGTGACGCTGGCGCAGCATTTTGATATCGCGATTATTGAAGATGATGCCTATGGCGAGCTGGCTTATGAATATCCGCGTCCCCGCGCGATAAAATCATTTGATGAAGATGGGCGTGTACTGTTGTGCAGTTCGTTTTCAAAGAATCTGGCACCCGGTTTGCGCGTTGGCTGGATCGCCCCGGGGCGCTATCTGGAACGCGTGATCCATACAAAATACATCAGTACGGGATCGACGGTGGTACAGCCCCAGCTAGCCGTGGCGGAATTTATTCGTAACGGACACTATCAGCCTCATCTACGCCGTATGCGTGCTCAGTACAAGGCTAATCTGGATACGTTTACCTGCTGGGTTCGTGAGTATTTTCCGTCCAATATTTGTGTGAGTCGCCCGCAAGGTGGCTTTCTGATGTGGATTGAACTGCCTGAATATTTTGATTCGCTCAAGCTCAGCCGTGAGGTCAGAAAAGCGGGCATACAGATAGCTGCGGGTTCGCTCTTCTCCGCCTCGGGAAAATACCGTAATTGTCTTCGGCTCAATTATGCCAATCGCTTCACGGAAGAGATGAGGGAAGGGCTGCGCATCGTGGGGAGTGAAATCGCGAAGATGATGCACACGTTTCCTGACCAGAACGTAACCTGATTATTGTAAAGGAAGGGCCGATACGGGTAAGGATAAGCCCCGTATCGGCGGGTTGATGTGCAGAGCCGATAAGTAGCAAACGGCTCTGGCCAACAAGCTCCGTAATCATGCTCAGGCTTGCCAACGACGCTACTGTATTACTCAGCGAATGCCGTGACGATAGGCCGAATGTCATGTTGCGCGGCGCTATCCTGAGAATGTTGCCTTCCGTGTAATTCTCATTTCGGCTTGCGAGTCGCGTCCCAAATCAGGCGTATCGCTGTCTTATCTGTTCAGTAACTATCTGCCCAAATAACCGTCCCAGTCTTTCCACACGGGTTGGAGACCTGCGCGTATGATGGCCTGCGCCACGTCTTCAGGGCGCCGCGAGTCATGCGGTGAAAACTGTTCCAGTTCCGGATGGTCGTCGGCGTAGCCACCTGGCTGGGTTTTAGAAAATGCGCTGACGTTGTTAATCGCGATAGGAATGGCATGATCGCGGAAGAAAGGCGACTCACGCGTGGAAAGCGACAGTTCAATATCCGGCGACAGCAATCGGAATGCGCAAATCACCTGCATGAGCTGCGCTTCATCCATAATCGACGCCGGTTCAATGCCGCCCGCACAGGGGCGCAGGCGCGGGAACGAGATAGAATACCGGCTCTGCCAATAGCTCTGCTGTAAGTGCAGCAGGTGTTCCGCCACCATGTAGCAGTCGGTGCGCCAGCTATTGGACAGGCCGATTAAGGCACCCAGCCCGATCTTGTCGATCCCCGCACGACCCAATCGATCCGGTGTGGCGAGTCGCCAGTGGAAATCCTGCTTTTGTCCTTTTAGATGGTGCAACTGGTAGGTCGCCGGATGATAGGTTTCCTGATAGACCATCACGCCATCCAGACCCAGTGCTTTTAATTCGGCGTACTCGTCCTGCGACAAGGGCTGAACTTCAATCATCAGCGAACTAAAGAGCGGTCGGATCAGCGGAAAGACGCGACGAAAATAATCCATGCCTACTTTACGCTGGTGCTCGCCGGTCACGAGCAACAGGTGTTCAAACCCCAGTTCCTTGATAGCGGCGCATTCACGCAGGATCTCCGCTTCATCCAGCGTTTTTCGCTTGATGTGGTTACTCATCGAAAAGCCGCAGTAGGTACAGTCGTTGGAGCACAGATTGGACAGATACAGCGGGACATAGAAGCTTACCGTATTGCCGAAACGCTGTCGGGTAAGCTGCTGTGCCCGCTGAGCTAGCGGTTCCAGATAGGCACTGGCGGCAGGTGAAATGAGCGCCATAAAATCGTCACGCGTCAGGTGTGGGACAGCAAGCGCTCGTTCAACATCACGTGCGGTTTTTCCGTTGATGCGCAGCGTCAGGTCATCCCAGTCGAGCTGTTCCCAGACGGTTTGGAAATCGACGTTCATTACTTTGTCCCTTCTGTTTGCCGATGAAGAAAACCGGTGAGCGGGCTGGTGGCGCTGGCGACAAACTGCTTACTTCCCAGCCCGGCCTGACAAGCAAGCCCTCCGGCATCGACTGCCAGCCGAAATGCGTGTGCCATCGCTACGGGATCGCGAGCAACGGCGATGGCCGTGTTGACCAGAACGGCATCGGCTCCCATTTCCAGCGCATCAGCCGCATGGCTGGGGGCGCCAATACCCGCATCGACAATCACTGGAACGCGCGCCTGTTCGATGATGATGCGGAGAAAGTCACGCGTTTGCAGTCCCTGATTGGAGCCAATCGGTGCGCCCAGCGGCATCACCGCCGCGCAGCCGACTTCTTCCAGCCGTTTGCATAGTACCGGGTCGGCACCGCAGTAGGGCAGTACCGTGAATCCCTCTTTTACCAGCTGTTCGGCGGCCTTCAGGGTTTCGATAGGGTCGGGCAGCAGGTATTTCACATCGGGATGAATTTCCAGTTTCAGCCAGCGAGTGCCCAGCGCTTCACGTGCCAGCCGGGCCGCAAAAATGGCTTCGTCTGCGGTTTTGGCACCTGACGTATTCGGCAGCAGCTTAATGCCGAGCTGGCGTAGCGGGGCAAGAATGGCATCGTTGCCGCCGTTCAGGTCAACGCGTTTCATCGCCATGGTCACCAACTGAGAGCCGGAAGCTTCAAGCGCTGCCAGCATCAGTTCTGGCGTAGAGAATTTCCCGGTGCCAGTCAGCAGCCGTGAAGTGAATGTCGTATCGGCAATGTGCAGCATGTCATCCTCCCGCGATGGCCTGAAAAAGCAAAATATCATCACCGTCCTGCACCTGATGCTGCGACCAGGTGGCGTGCGGGATAATGGTCTGGTTGATGGCTAACGCTGTGCCAGGCTGGAGCCGATTGATCTGGCTCAGCAGCGCCTCAACCGTGATGGCCTCTGGAAATTCAAAAGGCTCATCATTCAGCGTGATTCTCATACTGCTCCCCCGCATACCGGGCAATGGGGTGCGCGCGTGAGCTGGAGTGTGTTCCAACTTTGCTGTTTGCCATTGAACATTCTCAGCTTGCCGTCCAACGCGGATGGCATACCGGCTAGCAGCTTGATCGCTTCCAGTGCCTGAAGTGTGCCAATCACGCCGACCACCGGGCCCAGCACGCCTGCGGTACGGCAGTTGCGCTGTGGCTCCGCCGTATCGGGATACAGGCAGGCGTAGCAGCCAGCGTGATAAGGCGGCCTGAAGACGGCGAGCTGACCACTGAAGCCGACGGCGCTCCCACTGATGAGCGGTTTGCCTGTGCTAAAACAGGCGGCGTTAACCGCATGGCGAGTGGTCATGTTATCGCTGCAATCCAACACCAGATCGACGCGGCTAACGGCGCGGTGTAACGCGTCACCGCTGAGCCTCTCGGTAATCGCAATCGCTTCTGAGTTCGGGTTTAACGCCTGTAGCTGACGCTGGGCCAGCACGGCTTTGGGCTTGTCGGTATCGCTGGTGCGATACAGAATCTGGCGTTGCAGGTTGCTGATATGCAGTGAGTCATCGTCGGCAAGCAGCAGCGTGCCAATCCCTGCGGCTGCCAGATAGAGCGAGGCGGGAGCCCCCAGTCCACCCAGCCCCACCAGCAGAACGCGGGCGGCTTTGAGCTTCTCCTGACCGTCCGGGCCAATATCTTCCAGCATCAGCTGACGGCTGTAGCGCATGAACTCGCTATCGCTCAGTCCGGCAGACGTTGTATGGGGATTCGTTACCATGTCATGCCTCCCGTCCTTCAATCATCCTGAGCAGCGTCGCGGTTGCCTGCCGCCAGTCTGGTGCCTGCGTAATGGCGCTGACGACGGCAATACTGCCTACGCCCGTTTTCAGCACCGCAGGTACTCTGTCGATGCTGATGCCGCCAATCGCAACGGTAGGAAATCGACCTTGTAGATCGGTGATGTGGCGCGTCAGTTCGACGACCCCCTGCGGCGCTGATGGCATGTCTTTGGTTTGGGTTGGGAAAATATGCCCCAGCGCGATGTAGGACGGGCTGATTGCCACCGCACGCGCCAGCTCACGATCGTCGTGCGTGGAGACGCCTAAGCGCAGGCCAGCTTGTTTAATCGCGGCCAGATCGGCGGTGTCCAGATCTTCCTGACCCAGATGTACGCCGTATGCCTGATGTTTGACGGCCAATCTCCAGTAGTCATTGATGAAAAGCTGCGCCTGATAGCGGCGACCCAAAGCGATCGCTTGGATCACCTCGGCTTCGGCTTGTTCATCTGACCGATCTTTGATTCTCAGTTGGATCGTTTTCACCCCGACGCCGAGTAATCGTTCGATCCATTCCACGCTATCGACGACGGGATAAAGCCCCAGCCGCTGCGGCGTTGGGGCAAAGGGCGTCGAATCCGTCATTTGCTCTCCTCGGTTTGCAGGCTGGTGGCGCTGTGATAAAGCTCGCTGCCGCGAGAACGGAATTCTTGCGACATCTGCGCCATACCAACTTCAATCGGTTTGGCTTCCGCTTCCTGTTTCGCGGCGTAGTCGCGCACTTCCTGTGAGATTTTCATCGAGCAGAATTTAGGACCGCACATAGAGCAGAAGTGGGCGACTTTACCGGATTCCTGCGGCAAGGTTTCATCGTGGTAGGCGCGGGCTGTTTGGGGATCGAGCGCCAGATTGAACTGGTCTTCCCAGCGGAATTCGAAGCGCGCTTTTGACATGGCGTTATCACGGATCTGCGCGCCGGGATGGCCTTTCGCCAGATCGGCTGCGTGAGCGGCGATCTTGTAGGTAATCAGCCCCTGTTTGACGTCTTCTTTGTTCGGCAAGCCGAGATGCTCTTTCGGCGTCACGTAGCAGAGCATCGCACAGCCGAACCAGCCGATCATGGCGGCACCGATGCCGGAGGTGAAATGATCGTAGCCCGGTGCGATATCGGTAGTTAGCGGGCCGAGCGTATAGAACGGTGCTTCGTGGCAGTGCTCCAGCTCTTCGGTCATGTTGCGGCGGATCATCTGCATCGGAACGTGCCCGGGGCCTTCGATCATTACCTGAACGTCGTATTCCCAGGCGATTTTGGTCAGCTCGCCCAGCGTATGCAGCTCGGCAAACTGGGCTTCGTCGTTGGCGTCCTGGATGGAACCGGGGCGTAAGCCGTCACCCAGCGACAGCGCGACGTCATAAGCGGCACAAATTTCACAGATTTCGCGGAAGTGTTCGAACAGGAAACTCTCTTTGTGATGCGACAGACACCACTTCGCCATAATGGAACCGCCGCGTGAGACGATGCCAGTCAGGCGTTTGGCCGTCATCGGCACGTAGCGCAGCAGGACACCTGCGTGGATCGTAAAATAGTCCACCCCTTGCTCGGCCTGCTCCAGCAGCGTATCGCGGAACATTTCCCAGTTCAGGTTTTCCGCTACGCCATTCACTTTCTCCAGCGCCTGATAAATCGGTACCGTCCCGATTGGCACGGGGCTGTTACGCAGAATCCACTCGCGGGTTTCGTGAATATAGCGACCAGTGGAGAGATCCATCACCGTATCCGCGCCCCAGCGGGTAGACCAGACCAGCTTTTCCACTTCTTCTTCGATGGAGGAGGTCACGGCGGAGTTGCCGATATTGGCGTTAACCTTCACCAGAAAATTGCGACCGATGATCATCGGCTCTGATTCTGGATGGTTGATGTTGGAAGGGATAATAGCGCGACCGGCGGCTACTTCCTGACGGACAAATTCCGGCGTGATGTTCTCCGGCAGGAGAGCTCCGAAACTTTGCCCCGGATGCTGCTGGCGCAGCACCTCACCGCGAATGCGTTCGCGTCCCATATTTTCGCGAATGGCGATAAATTCCATTTCGGGGGTAATGATCCCCTGTCGCGCATAGTGGAGCTGGGTAACGCGTTTGCCTGCTTTGGCACGTAAAGGTCGTGGCAAGTGCTCGAAGCGCAAATGATCCAGACCGGCATCCGCCAACCGCTGTTGGGTGAAATCGGAGCTGACGCCGGATAGCGACTCGGTGTCGTAACGTTCTGCAATCCAACTGGCGCGCAGTTTCTCTAGCCCAACGCGGACATCGGGTTGCGCAGCAGGATCGCCATAAGGCCCTGACGTATCGTAAACCGGGATTGGTTCATTGGGCTCGTATTGAGGATTGTTTTTACTGCCGCCGAGTAACGTCGGGCTAAGCTGAATCTCCCGCATTGGCACGTGGATGTCGTCACGCGAACCCGCAAGGTAAATGCGTTTGGAGTTGGGAAAGGCGGTTCCCTGTAAGGTTTCAATAAACTGCTGGGCGGCGGCGCGCTGTTCACGGCGCCCCGATTTTGACGACACTGTTTTTATAGACAAGGGTTCTGTAGACATAGCAAGTTCCTGTAAGACGTAAAGGGAAGATTGCTTGTCTGGAGCCGGAGGGAGTAATAATGATATTGAGCGTCAGAGCAGGTATGTGGGAATACGCAGCCTTGGGCTCAATAGAGGTGCATTACTCTTGTTCCCTTCGCAGGTATTAACCCGATCAGGTTCCGCGGATCCCGAATTAACGGTCTCAGCCTGTGCGCTCATAAGTTTCGTTATAACGATTGATTTCGTAAAACAAAACACGAGCACGCTAGGCACTCCGACAAGATATGCCCGTCTCTTAAACGGGCCAATAAAACCCCTACACTGTATGTCGGCAAAACGCGGATGTCAAAGCGTGCCGCTTTTGCTTTTACACTGTGTGATGATGTCCTGAAATAACGTCAAATGACGGCTATTTGTCGTAAACCTGCTGAATCATTCTGTCTTCTAACGTAAAACGTTCCTCCAGCGCTTCGCCGACGTGGGAAAGTGCCTGCTGGAATTCGAGGCAGTTATCATGGTCGATGGCTGCCGCCAGATGGCTATCGTAAAACGTCATAATTTGCTGCGTGTTATTTTGCAGGGCGAGGTCGAGCTGGGTGGAAAGCGCTAATACTTGTTCGCTGTGCGTCGCTGCTTCATGCAGCATTTTTTCGTATAAATGAAAGTGGCCGGTAGAAAGATAGTCCACCAGATTTTGGCAAAAATTATCCAATGCCTCTTCATCCAGAAGAGAAAGCGTTTCTTTATTCGGCTTGATGCCAACCAGATGATAGTAAGCCACCAGAAGCTGCTTACGCGCTTGTAGCCATTGGTCGATTAACGCATTATTGCCACCAACGTATTCAGTTAGACTTTGTAGCTGGTTTAGCATTGTTGACTCCGTGAACGGTAAGAAATAACTGAAATCCCAGTTATAAAACTTATGTAATCACTCTGAATGTAAAATGCCAGTGAAGTGGCAGTGGAGCAATAAAAAGATATGGAACAGACGCTAAAAGGTGATGAAACCGGCTGGTGGGTGGTTAGCGACGCGGTACAAATCTGGCTCCCTCAGGGAGAATTGCCGCGCGGAACGGCTACGGCGTGGTCGTTGCAGGGGAAAACGGCTCGCCAAATCGGTGAATGGCAAGGACTGCCTGTCTGGTTGGTCTGTCAGGGACGGGATTCCGATATGGCATCGGTTCGCCAGTTGCTCGATCAGGACGTAGGCTTATTCCAACTGGCGGGGCGAGGCGTACAGCTGGCTGAATTCTATCGCTCTCATCGTTTTTGCGGTTATTGCGGCCATGAAATGGTGCGGAGTAAAACGGAGCTGGCGTGCTTATGTCACCACTGCAAAGAGCGCTATTATCCGCAGATCGCGCCTTGCATCATCGTCGCGATTCGCCGTGGCGAGGAAATTTTGCTGGCACAACACAATCGGCATCGCGGAAACATGTACACCGTGCTGGCTGGGTTTGTCGAAGTGGGCGAAACGCTGGAGCAGACGGTTGTGCGTGAGGTGATGGAAGAGAGCCAGATTCAGATAAAAAACCTGCGCTATGTGAGTTCACAGCCTTGGCCATTCCCACATTCACTGATGATGGCGTTTATGGCCGACTATGCAGGCGGCGAAATCAAGCATGACCCGAAAGAACTGCGTGACGCGGGTTGGTTCCGCTATGACCAACTCCCGCAGTTGCCTCCGCCGGGTACCGTGGCGCGTCGGCTTATCGAAGATACGGTGGTCCTGTGCCGCGCTTATCACGAGAACGAAGGCTGACGTGGTAGTATTGACGTCATGAATGGCTCGCGTACACCGCGCACCTGCGTCATAGCGTATTCGCTTCATAAAGCGTTCGCCTTATAACGCATCCGTTTCATCACATCTATCCGGTGTAGAACCGCCGTGAGGTTGAAAGGAAAAGAACATGACTGATCTGAAAAACGATCGCTATTTGCGGGCGTTATTACGCCAACCCGTTGACGTCACTCCAGTGTGGATGATGCGTCAGGCGGGGCGTTATCTGCCGGAATATAAGGCAACGCGCGCGCAGGCGGGTGATTTTATGTCGCTGTGTAAAAACGCAGAGCTGGCTTGTGAAGTCACGTTACAACCTTTACGGCGCTATGCGCTGGATGCGGCGATCCTGTTCTCCGATATCCTGACTATCCCTGATGCGATGGGCTTAGGTCTCTATTTTGAAACAGGGGAAGGCCCACGCTTTCAGTCTCCGATCACGTCTCATGCCGATGTGGTTAACCTGCCGGTTCCCGATCCAGAGCAGGAACTCGGTTATGTGATGAACGCGGTGCGGACGATTCGTAAAAATCTCGCCGGGGAAGTGCCGCTGATTGGTTTCTCGGGCAGCCCGTGGACGCTGGCGACCTATATGGTTGAAGGCGGTAGCAGCAAAGCGTTTACCGTCATCAAGAAAATGATGTTCGCCGAGCCTAAAACGCTACACCTGTTGCTGGATAAACTGGCTAATAGCGTCATTCTCTATCTCAACGCGCAGATTCGTGCGGGGGCGCAGGCGGTGATGGTATTCGATACCTGGGGCGGCGCGCTGAGCGGGCGTGACTACAAGGAATTCTCCCTGCATTACATGCATAAGATTGTTGATGGTTTACAGCGCGAGAATGAAGGCCGCCGTGTGCCGGTGACGCTCTTCACCAAAGGTGGAGGCCAGTGGCTGGAAGCGATGGCAGAAACAGGCTGCGACGCGTTGGGGCTGGACTGGACGAGCGATATTGCCGATGCACGCCGTCGCGTAGGCGATAAAGTCGCGCTACAGGGAAATATGGATCCGTCGATGCTGTATGCCGATCCGGCACGGATCGAGCAGGAAGTGGCATCGATCCTGGCTGGATTTGGGCAAGGCAATGGCCATGTTTTCAATCTGGGTCACGGCATTCATCAGGATGTGCCGCCGGAGCATGCAGGCGTGTTTGTTGAGGCCGTCCATCGCTTGTCTCGCCCTTATCACGCATGATTCACAGGAGGTGATGTGATTGATACACAACGGCTGCGGGCTGAACAGTTGGCCCGCGCTTCTGATGTGATTCGGCACGACGATGTACCTTTTGAGCAGCCCGCGTTTATCGCGGGTGCGGATGTTGGCTTTGAGCAAGAAGGCTCAGTAACCCGCGCGGCGATTGCGGTAATGCGCTATCCTTCGTTGGAACTGATAGAATACAAGATTGCGCGTATCAGCACGACAATGCCTTATATCCCCGGTTTTCTTTCGTTTCGTGAATGCCCTGGGCTACTCGCCGCGTGGGCGTTGCTTGAACAGAAACCGGATCTGCTGTTTGTCGACGGGCATGGGATTTCCCACCCGCGTCGTCTCGGCGTTGCCAGCCATTTTGGTCTGCTAGTTGATGTTCCGACGATTGGCGTGGCGAAAAGTCGACTTTGTGGCCGATTTGAGCCATTGGCGGAGGGCGTTGGCAGCCAGCAGCCGTTACTGGATAAGGGTGAGCAGATTGGCTGGGTATGGCGTAGCAAAGCGCGCTGTAATCCGCTGTTTGTGGCGACGGGGCATCGAGTCAGTCAGGATAGTGCATTGCACTGGGTACAATCTTGTATGCGCGGCTACCGTTTACCGGAACCGACTCGTTGGGCCGATGCTGTCGCATCAAATCGTCCCGCATTTGTGCGTTGGCAACGGCAGCAAGCCGCTAACGTATTGTCGTAAAACTTTAGGAATTCAGGCATAGGGCGTCACTGTGATTTCAGGTACACTGCCGTCCGTCGCCGTTAATGAGCATAAAAATGTTACGTAACCCCATTCATTTACGTCTGGAAAAACTGGCGAGCTGGCAACATGTCACTTTCATGGCATGTCTTTGTGAACGTATGTATCCAAATTACCACGAATTTTGTCGTCAAACAGAATTCGGCGACGCGATGGTTTACCGTCGTATTCTCGATCTGGTATGGGAAACATTGGTTGTTAAAGATGCGAAGGTCAATTTCGATAGCCAGTTGGAAAAGTTGGAAGAAGCGGTTCCCGCTGCGGAAGATTACGATCTTTACGGCGTCTACCCGGCTATTGATGCCTGTATCGCACTGGGCGAGCTGATTCATTCGCGCTTAAGCGGTGAAACGCTGGAACATGCGATAGCGATTAGCGAAACGTCTATCCGCACGGTTGCCATGCTGGAAATGACGCAGGCAGGCAAAGAAATGACCGACGATGAGCTCAAGGTTTTGCCTGCAATTGAAGAAGAATGGGACATCCAATGGGAGATTTTTCGCCTGTTGGCGGCCTGCGAAGAACGCGATATTGAGCTGATCAAAGGGCTCCGTTCCGATCTGCGCGAGGCCGGAAGTAGTAACATCGGGATAAATTTGCATCAATAACGCGATAAAACGTGATTTAAGGCCTGAAATGGCCTGTCTTAAGGCTTCACATTCGCACCCTGTCTGGTCTACATTTGGGGGGCGTAAAAAAAGTGGCTGTCGGTGCGTGTATGCAGGAGAGTGCTATTACACCCTGAAACGGGAAAGGGCATATCCGTCGCACTCGATGCTTAGCAAGCGATAAACACACTGTAAGGATAACTTATGAATAAGACTCAACTGATTGATGTAATTGCGGACAAAGCTGATCTGTCAAAAGCACAGGCTAAAGCAGCTCTGGAATCAACTTTGGCGGCAATTACCGAGTCTCTGAAAGAAGGTGATGCAGTACAATTAGTTGGTTTTGGTACGTTTAAAGTGAACCATCGTAATGAGCGCACTGGCCGCAACCCACAAACCGGTAAAGAAATCAAAATCGCTGCTGCCAACGTGCCAGCATTTGTTTCTGGCAAGGCTCTGAAAGACGCTGTTAAATAAGCCCATGCCGGTTAAAAGTTTAAGCAGAGGGGCGTTTTCGCCCCTTTTGCTTTTACGACGTTTGTGTGGCGCAGGCCTCGTGCTTATAGCCGTGGTCGCTTGTAGTAGCCGCACCGCACCGCCGGACGTTTTCGCCAGCGGCTACGTTGCCGATCGTGGCGTTGTGCGTTTGTGGCGTAAGGATGATGCACAGAATACGACGGCGCTGACCACCGTATACAACCCGCTTCAAGGCAATGCTCTGGTGGTGACGCGCTATACGTTCCAGCAGGATAAGCTACGCGAGATACAGCGTAATCAGCTCGGGGCGCAACAAGAAGATATGCGTTTGCGCTTTGCAGAAGATGGAACTGTCAGCTTTATGCAGCGGCAGCTTGCCGAAAGACGTGAATCGGTTTCTGATGATGAGATCGCGCTCTACCAGTTCGATGCGAAGCGCATGCTGGAATTGAGCGATGTATTGCGTGCAGGCAAGGTGAGGCTAAAGCAAGGGAAATGGCTGGAAGGGCAGGTGCAGTCTTGTGACGGTACGGTGGTTCGCCCTGATTTTGACAATGACTCGCGTGAATGGATCGCGCAGCAAAAAACGCATGCAACGCGCCCACTAAACGTCGCGTGGCTGGAAGCGCCAGAAGGGACGCAGTTATTGCTGGTGGTGGAGGATGATGTCTGCCAGTGGGAACCTAAGTAGCCATTGGCTATAAAAAAACCCGGATTTCTCCGGGCTTCAGTATTATCAGACAATCTTTATCGCATCGTTTATCAGGCTTGCTCGCGCTCAATAGCACGGTAGCCGATGTCTTTTCGACAGAACACCCCTTGCCACTGAATACCCGCTGCTATTTCATAAGCACGTTGTTGCGCTTCAGCCACGGTATTGCCTAATGCAGTGACGCACAGTACGCGGCCGCCGTTGGTGACAACATTAATGCCGTTCAACTTGGTGCCAGCATGGAAAACTTTGCCATCTTCGGCGTCCTGCTGCGGTAAACCGGAAATTACATCGCCTGTATTGTAGTCAGCCGGATAGCCGCCTGCAGCCAATACCACGCCCAGAGACGGACGTTCATCCCAGACAGAATCTTTCTGATCCAGCGTGCCGTCACAGGCTGCCAGACACAGCTCTACCAGATCGGAGCGCAGACGCAGCATAATTGGCTGTGTTTCTGGATCGCCAAAGCGGCAGTTGAATTCGATCACTTTTGGCTGACCATCGGCAGAAATCATCAGACCGGCATACAGGAAACCGACGTAGGTATTTCCCTCTGCGGCCATGCCGTTGACGGTCGGCCAAATCACCTGATCCATCACGCGCTGGTGGATTTCATCGGTCACGACTGGAGCTGGCGAATAAGCGCCCATACCACCGGTATTCGGGCCCGTATCTTTATCCCCAACACGCTTATGGTCCTGACTGGTTGCCATCGGCAAGACATTCTTGCCATCTACCATAACGATGAAGCTGGCTTCTTCGCCATCAAGGAACTCTTCCACCACGATACGGTGTCCGGCATCGCCGAATGCATTCCCTGCCAGCATATCCTGAATGGCGTTCTCTGCTTCCTGCAACGTCATGGCGACAATCACGCCTTTACCCGCGGCTAATCCGTCGGCCTTGATGACGATAGGTGCGCCTTTGCTGCGTACATAGGCCAGCGCGGGTTCAACTTCGGTGAAGTTCTGGTATTCCGCTGACGGGATATTGTGGCGTGCCAGAAAATCTTTAGTAAAGGCTTTAGAGCCTTCTAACTGTGCTGCGCCCTGCGTTGGGCCAAAGATTTTCAGACCCGCGCTCTGAAATGCATCCACAACACCGATAACTAGCGGTGTTTCCGGGCCAACGATGGTCAAATCGATGTGGTTTTCCTGGGCAAAAGCGACTAACGCTGGAATATCAGTGGCAGCGATATCGACGTTGGTCAGCGCTGGCTCAAGCGCGGTGCCCGCGTTTCCTGGAGCAACATAAACACGTTTCGCCAGCGGTGACTGCGAGGCTTTCCAGGCTAGAGCGTGCTCGCGTCCGCCATTACCAATTACTAAAATGTTCATTTCGATCAGCTCCAGAATTAATGGCGGAAATGGCGCATGTCGGTAAAGATCATCGCAATGCCGTGTTCGTTGGCGGCAGCAATGACTTCATCATCACGAATCGACCCGCCCGGTTGGATCACGCAGGTAATGCCAACGGCCGCAGCGGCATCAATACCATCACGGAATGGGAAGAACGCATCAGACGCCATAGCGGAACCTTTTACTTCCAGCCCTTCATCGCTCGCTTTGATACCGGCGATTTTCGCTGAGTAAACGCGGCTCATCTGGCCAGCGCCTATCCCGATGGTCATGTTGTCGCGTGCGTACACAATCGCATTGGATTTAACGAACTTAGCCACTTTCCAGCAGAAAAGGGCATCACGTAATTCCTGTTCGCTCGGCTGGCGCTCGGTCACAACACGCAGTTGAGACGCATCGACCATGCCCAGATCGCGGTCCTGTACCAGCAAACCACCGTTGACGCGTTTGAAGTCCAGACCAGGAACGCGTTGTTGCCAGCTACCACTAGTCAGGACACGTACGTTCTGTTTGGCTGCGGTTACCTTCAATGCGGCATCACTGGCAGATGGGGCAATAATCACTTCGACAAACTGGCGGCTAATGATGGCCTGCGCCGTCTCTTCATCCAGCTCGCGGTTGAAAGCGATAATGCCGCCGAATGCAGATGTCGGGTCGGTTTTGTAGGCGCGCTCGTAAGCATCAAGAATTGAGCCGCCAATCGCTACGCCGCACGGATTCGCATGCTTAACGATAACGCAGGCCGGCTCGGCAAATTCTTTCACACATTCCAGCGCCGCATCGGTATCGGCGATGTTGTTATAAGACAGCGCCTTTCCTTGTAACTGTGTCGAGGTGGCGACAGAGGCCTCGTGAATATTCTCTTCTATATAGAAGGCAGCTTGCTGATGGCTATTCTCCCCGTAGCGCATGTCCTGCTTTTTGATGTAGTTCAGGTTTAACGTGCGCGGGAAGTTACCTGATGGTTTATCTGTTTCACCGTGGTAAGGCGGAACCAGTGCACCAAAGTAGTTGGCAATCATACTGTCGTAAGCGGCAGTGTGTTCGAAGGCTTTGATCGCTAAATCGAAACGGGTTTCGTAGGTCAGTGAACCTTCGTTGGCATCGATTTCATTAATGATGGCGCTGTAGTCGCTGCTCTTGACCACGATAGCCACATCTTTATGGTTCTTGGCGGCGGAGCGAACCATCGTCGGGCCACCGATATCGATATTCTCAACCGCATCTTCTAATGTGCAGTTCTCACGAGCGACGGTCTGAGCAAACGGATACAGATTCACAACCACGATATCAATCGGTTTGATGTCGTGCTGCGTCATGATTGCATCATCTTGATCGCGCCGTCCCAGAATGCCGCCGTGTACTTTCGGGTGCAGGGTCTTCACACGCCCATCCATCATTTCCGGGAAGCCGGTGTAGTCAGAGACTTCAGTCACCGCTAAGCCAGCATCGGCCAGCAAACGGGCGGTTCCACCCGTTGAAAGGAGCTCGACGCCACGGTGGGACAGAGCTTGAGCAAATTCGACAATACCTGCTTTGTCAGAAACGCTGAGCAGAGCGCGGCGAATTGGACGGCGTTGTTGCATGATGATGTTATCCCCTGGATTTGGGTAGTCAGTAAAGAACGGTATGTGAATATCGTCTTTGTCAGAGCAATAATTGCGGAATAAAGAGAAATATTCAGTTAGCGTTCGCAGAAACACGACGATTTTGAACGGGGTGAATTGTAGCGAAAACGTTTGCGTGATGCTCGTCAATTTTTGAATAGAATGCTTTCTGTGGATAAGTTTGTGCAAAAAAAGGTATAAGGCAGGGTTTTGCTGTGGAATGCAGCAAACAGTCATTTTTCTTTAAAATACCTATTGCGGCCTGACGAGAAGTCCCTATAATGCGCCTCCACTGACACGGCAACAGCGACATGCAGTTGCGGTAACAGGAAAAAGATTCATCGAAGGCGGTCAGTAATGACTTGACTTCACAGCGGAAAAGCATAGTATATGCAGCCCGCGCCACCGATGAAGTGGCACTGCTCTTTAACAATTTAATCAGACAATCTGTGTGGGCACTCACAAGACCGTATCTTAACGATATAAAAAGTCTTGAAGAGTGAACAACAGTAAATTCATTACGAATAAACAGTTTTAATTCTTTGAGCATCGCTGACGAGTTCAGCAAATCAAACAAATCTTAAATTGAAGAGTTTGATCATGGCTCAGATTGAACGCTGGCGGCAGGCCTAACACATGCAAGTCGAGCGGTAGCACAGAAGAGCTTGCTCTTTGGGTGACGAGCGGCGGACGGGTGAGTAATGTCTGGGAAACTGCCTGATGGAGGGGGATAACTACTGGAAACGGTAGCTAATACCGCATAACCTCGCAAGAGCAAAGAGGGGGACCTTAGGGCCTCTCGCCATCAGATGTGCCCAGATGGGATTAGCTAGTAGGTGAGGTAATGGCTCACCTAGGCGACGATCCCTAGCTGGTCTGAGAGGATGACCAGCCACACTGGAACTGAGACACGGTCCAGACTCCTACGGGAGGCAGCAGTGGGGAATATTGCACAATGGGCGCAAGCCTGATGCAGCCATGCCGCGTGTGTGAAGAAGGCCTTCGGGTTGTAAAGCACTTTCAGCGGGGAGGAAGGCAGTAAGGTTAATAACCTTGCTGATTGACGTTACCCGCAGAAGAAGCACCGGCTAACTCCGTGCCAGCAGCCGCGGTAATACGGAGGGTGCAAGCGTTAATCGGAATGACTGGGCGTAAAGCGCACGCAGGCGGTCTGTTAAGTTGGATGTGAAATCCCCGGGCTTAACCTGGGAACTGCATTCAAAACTGACAGGCTAGAGTCTTGTAGAGGGGGGTAGAATTCCAGGTGTAGCGGTGAAATGCGTAGAGATCTGGAGGAATACCGGTGGCGAAGGCGGCCCCCTGGACAAAGACTGACGCTCAGGTGCGAAAGCGTGGGGAGCAAACAGGATTAGATACCCTGGTAGTCCACGCTGTAAACGATGTCGATTTGGAGGTTGTGCCCTTGAGGCGTGGCTTCCGGAGCTAACGCGTTAAATCGACCGCCTGGGGAGTACGGCCGCAAGGTTAAAACTCAAATGAATTGACGGGGGCCCGCACAAGCGGTGGAGCATGTGGTTTAATTCGATGCAACGCGAAGAACCTTACCTACTCTTGACATCCAGAGAACTTAGCAGAGATGCTTTGGTGCCTTCGGGAACTCTGAGACAGGTGCTGCATGGCTGTCGTCAGCTCGTGTTGTGAAATGTTGGGTTAAGTCCCGCAACGAGCGCAACCCTTATCCTTTGTTGCCAGCGATTCGGTCGGGAACTCAAAGGAGACTGCCGGTGATAAACCGGAGGAAGGTGGGGATGACGTCAAGTCATCATGGCCCTTACGAGTAGGGCTACACACGTGCTACAATGGCGTATACAAAGAGAAGCGACCTCGCGAGAGCAAGCGGACCTCATAAAGTACGTCGTAGTCCGGATTGGAGTCTGCAACTCGACTCCATGAAGTCGGAATCGCTAGTAATCGTAGATCAGAATGCTACGGTGAATACGTTCCCGGGCCTTGTACACACCGCCCGTCACACCATGGGAGTGGGTTGCAAAAGAAGTAGGTAGCTTAACCTTCGGGAGGGCGCTTACCACTTTGTGATTCATGACTGGGGTGAAGTCGTAACAAGGTAACCGTAGGGGAACCTGCGGTTGGATCACCTCCTTACCAAGAAGATGTGCGTTGAGTGAAGTGCTCACACAGATTGTCTGATGAAAATAACGAGCAGAAATACCTTAATAGGCTTGTAGCTCAGGTGGTTAGAGCGCACCCCTGATAAGGGTGAGGTCGGTGGTTCAAGTCCACTCAGGCCTACCAACTCTTCCGTGAGTGGTATCTAAGGTATCTGTAAGCAACGATGGGGTTATAGCTCAGCTGGGAGAGCGCCTGCCTTGCACGCAGGAGGTCTGCGGTTCGATCCCGCATAGCTCCACCATCACTACTCGCTGTATAGAAAATTTCAGAGTGTACCTGTTTGGGTGCACTGCGAAGTTTTGCTCTTTAACAATCTGGAACAAGCTGAAAATTGAAACATGACAGCTGAACAATTATGACCGCCTTCGGGTGTGTCGTGATGAATCAGTCTGTCAATGAGTCTCTCAAATAATCGCAGCGCGATGATGAATCAATCGAAACATCTTCGGGTTGTGAGGTTAAGCGACTAAGCGTACACGGTGGATGCCTAGGCAGTCAGAGGCGATGAAGGGCGTGCTAATCTGCGATAAGCGTCGGTAAGCTGATATGAAGCGTTATACCCGACGATACCCGAATGGGGAAACCCAGTGTGTTTCGACACACTATCATGACATGAATACATAGTGTCATGAGGCGAACCGGGGGAACTGAAACATCTCAGTACCCCGAGGAAAAGAAATCAACCGAGATTCCCCCAGTAGCGGCGAGCGAACGGGGAGGAGCCCAGAACCTGAATCAGTTTGTGTGTTAGTGGAAGCGTCTGGAAAGTCGCACAGTAAAGGGTGATAGTCCCGTACACAAAAATGCACAAGCTGTGAGTTCGATGAGTAGGGCGGGACACGTGACATCCTGTCTGAATATGGGGGGACCATCCTCCAAGGCTAAATACTCCTGACTGACCGATAGTGAACCAGTACCGTGAGGGAAAGGCGAAAAGAACCCCGGCGAGGGGAGTGAAATAGAACCTGAAACCGTGTACGTACAAGCAGTGGGAGCCTACTTGTTAGGTGACTGCGTACCTTTTGTATAATGGGTCAGCGACTTATATTCTGTAGCAAGGTTAACCGTATAGGGGAGCCGCAGGGAAACCGAGTCTTA
Organism: Pectobacterium brasiliense; assembly: GCF_016950255.1. NCBI lineage: Bacteria > Pseudomonadati > Pseudomonadota > Gammaproteobacteria > Enterobacterales > Pectobacteriaceae > Pectobacterium > Pectobacterium brasiliense. Next base: position 68,646 of record NZ_JACGFN010000004.1, read on the forward strand.
ACTGGGCGTTAAGTTGCAGGGTATAGACCCGAAACCCGGTGATCTAGCCATGGGCAGGTTGAAGGTTGGGTAACACTAACTGGAGGACCGAACCGACTAATGTTGAAAAATTAGCGGATGACTTGTGGCTGGGGTGAAAGGCCAATCAAACCGGGAGATAGCTGGTTCTCCCCGAAAGCTATTTAGGTAGCGCCTCGTGAACTCATCTTCGGGGGTAGAGCACTGTTTCGGCTAGGGGGTCATCCCGACTTACCAACCCGATGCAAACTACGAATACCGAAGAATGTTATCACGGGAGACACACGGCGGGTGCTAACGTTCGTCGTGAAGAGGGAAACAACCCAGACCGCCAGCTAAGGTCCCAAAGTCATGGTTAAGTGGGAAACGATGTGGGAAGGCACAGACAGCCAGGATGTTGGCTTAGAAGCAGCCATCATTTAAAGAAAGCGTAATAGCTCACTGGTCGAGTCGGCCTGCGCGGAAGATGTAACGGGGCTAAACCATGCACCGAAGCTGCGGCAGCGACACTTAGGTGTTGTTGGGTAGGGGAGCGTTCTGTAAGCCTGCGAAGGTGGCCTGTGAGGGCTGCTGGAGGTATCAGAAGTGCGAATGCTGACATAAGTAACGATAATGCGGGTGAAAAACCCGCACGCCGGAAGACCAAGGGTTCCTGTCCAACGTTAATCGGGGCAGGGTGAGTCGACCCCTAAGGCGAGGCTGAAAAGCGTAGTCGATGGGAAACAGGTTAATATTCCTGTACTCGGTGTTACTGCGAAGGGGGGACGGAGAAAGCTAGGTTATCCGGGCGACGGTTGTCCCGGTTTAAGCGTGAAGGTGGATGACTTTGGTAAATCCGGGTCATCGTTAACACTGAGGCGTGATGACGAGTCACTACGGTGATGAAGTAACCGATGCTACGCTTCCAGGAAAAGCCTCTAAGCTCCAGGTAACATCAAATCGTACCCCAAACCGACACAGGTGGTCAGGTAGAGAATACTCAGGCGCTTGAGAGAACTCGGGTGAAGGAACTAGGCAAAATGGTGCCGTAACTTCGGGAGAAGGCACGCTGATGGTAAGTGAAGTGACTTGCTCATGGAGCTGAAATCAGTCGAAGATACCAGCTGGCTGCAACTGTTTAATAAAAACACAGCACTGTGCAAACACGAAAGTGGACGTATACGGTGTGACGCCTGCCCGGTGCCGGAAGGTTAATTGATGGGGTCAGCCGCAAGGCGAAGCTCTTGATCGAAGCCCCGGTAAACGGCGGCCGTAACTATAACGGTCCTAAGGTAGCGAAATTCCTTGTCGGGTAAGTTCCGACCTGCACGAATGGCGTAATGATGGCCAGGCTGTCTCCACCCGAGACTCAGTGAAATTGAACTCGCTGTGAAGATGCAGTGTACCCGCGGCAAGACGGAAAGACCCCGTGAACCTTTACTATAGCTTGACACTGAACCTTGAGCCTTGATGTGTAGGATAGGTGGGAGGCTTTGAAGTGTGGACGCCAGTCTGCATGGAGCCAACCTTGAAATACCACCCTTTAATGTTTGATGTTCTAACGTGGACCCGTGATCCGGGTTGCGGACAGTGTCTGGTGGGTAGTTTGACTGGGGCGGTCTCCTCCCAAAGCGTAACGGAGGAGCACGAAGGTTAGCTAATCCTGGTCGGACATCAGGAGGTTAGTGCAAAGGCATAAGCTAGCTTGACTGCGAGAGTGACAGCTCGAGCAGGTGCGAAAGCAGGTCTTAGTGATCCGGTGGTTCTGAATGGAAGGGCCATCGCTCAACGGATAAAAGGTACTCCGGGGATAACAGGCTGATACCGCCCAAGAGTTCATATCGACGGCGGTGTTTGGCACCTCGATGTCGGCTCATCACATCCTGGGGCTGAAGTAGGTCCCAAGGGTATGGCTGTTCGCCATTTAAAGTGGTACGCGAGCTGGGTTTAGAACGTCGTGAGACAGTTCGGTCCCTATCTGCCGTGGGCGTTGGAAGATTGAGAGGGGTTGCTCCTAGTACGAGAGGACCGGAGTGAACGCACCACTGGTGTACGGGTTGTGATGCCAATTGCATTGCCCGGTAGCTAAGTGCGGAAGAGATAACCGCTGAAAGCATCTAAGCGGGAAACTTGCCTCGAGATGAGTCTTCCCTGGGCACTAGATGCCCCTGAAGGGCCGTTGAAGACGACGACGTAGATAGGCTGGGTGTGTAAGCGTAGCGATACGTTGAGCTAACCAGTACTAATGACCCGAGAGGCTTAACCTTACAACACCGAAGGTGTTTTGTGATGAAAGACTCATATAAGAACGATGTTCAGCTTGTTCAGAGATTGGTTCTGGTGGTTACGTGATGACAAGAGAGAGAAAGTCAGCACAGTAACGGCTGGAATGAAACAGAATTTGCCTGGCGGCGATAGCGCGGTGGTCCCACCTGACCCCATGCCGAACTCAGAAGTGAAACGCCGTAGCGCCGATGGTAGTGTGGGGCTTCCCCATGTGAGAGTAGGGAACTGCCAGGCATCAAATTAAGCAGTAAGCCGGAGCAATCTGGTGGTTGTAGAGAAATTCGGTGGAGCGGTAGTTCAGTTGGTTAGAATACCTGCCTGTCACGCAGGGGGTCGCGGTTCGAGCCCCGTCCGTTCCGCCACTTATTAAAAATTATGCCTGCTAATTTTTAGCAGGCATAATGTTAAGCGTAATTTAGGGGCGTAGCTCAGTTGGTAGAGCACCGGTCTCCAAAACCGGGTGTCGCGAGTTCGAGTCTCTCCGCCCCTGCCAAATAAAACCCTTCACGTTATCGTGAAGGGTTTTTTTTGATCTGTACTTTATGCTCGATCCTGTCTCGTATCCTTCTTTCCAATTTCTTCGTATTTTCTCCCCTCTGGATGTCTAATTAATCTAACGTTTTGTTATTTAATAGATAAAATTCGCTAATGTGCTGTTGATAGATCGTGCTGATTTAGCTGTAAATATGCACAAAATAACCGTAATACCAGGTTGTGAACTTGCTCATTCACCTTGTTCGATATTTGAACTAAAACTATCTACAACCTGAGTGAAAGGAAGTTGTTTTTCAGAACGATCCTTCAGGTTGCATTCACTTGTTAGTGATACCTGCCAACATCACAATCGGTAGCGCTACAGCAGAAATTCGTAGCGCTATGCTGTACCTGAAATCTGACTAAGTAGCTGTAAGACTACACAGAAGGAGTTTAAGTATGTACAGACGTTTACTGGTAGCTGTTGCTGTAAGCACTGCGTTTATGTGGTGCGTACAGGCAAAACCCTTAACGGTTGGGTTTTCCCAGATTGGTTCAGAATCAGGATGGCGCTCTGCGGAAACTAAGGTGTCAAAGCAGGAAGCCGAGAAGCGTGGGATAACGTTAAAAATAGCGGATGCTCAGCAGAAGCAGGAGAATCAGATTAAGGCTGTGCGGTCGTTCATCGCTCAGGGCGTAGATGCCATATTTATTGCTCCAGTTGTCGCGACAGGTTGGGCACCAGTCTTACAGGAAGCTAAAGAAGCAAAAATTTCCAGTGTTCCTGCTTGATAGAACGATTGAGGTAAGCGATCCCATCGTTGTACACCGCTGCTATCGCCTCTGATAGCGTCTATGAAGGAAAAGTGGCAGGGGAGTGGCTTGTGAAAGAAGCCGCTGGCAAACCTTGTAATGTTGTTGAGCTGCAGGGAACGGTTGGGGCTAGCGTTGCGATAAATCGTAAGAAAGGGTTTGCTGACGGTATCGCTTCAGATCCACAGATAAAAATTATTCGCTCACAGTCGGGAGACTTTACTCGTAGCAAGGGTAAAGAGGTCATGGAAAGCTTTATTAAAGCTGAGCAGAACGGAAAAAATATCTGTGCGGTTTATGCACATAATGATGACATGGCAATAGGCGCTATTCAGGCAATTAAAGAAGCTGGTTTGAAACCTGGTTCACAAATAAAAGTTGTCTCCATTGATGGTGTCCCTGATATTTTCAAAGCTATGATGAATGGCGAAGCTAATGCCACCGTTGAATTAACACCTAATATGGCTGGGCCGGCTTTTGATGCTTTATTAGCGATGAAGAAGGACGGGAAACAGCCTGAAAAATTCATTCAAACTGAATCACGTTTATTACTGCCTGACACGGCAAAACAGGAATATGAAACCAAGAAAGACCTTGGTTATTGAGATTTATATTGTGGATTTATCATTGATATAAATTTTTCTAAATACCTGGCAGAAATATGAATATGGGAAAGTAGGCTTGCTATGTTTTCTGCACCGTTTAATCACGGGACAGTGAATATTGTCAGCCTACTTACCATAATATTGCTCAGGTGTGATGTAGCCTTGTTAAGTTGTCGCATAGGTGATGCTGATGGAAACGACACGGTTGTTAGATATTCGGGGCATGAGCGTTGAGTTTCCGGGGGTAAAAGCACTAGATCAAGTGGACTTCACGCTTAATCGCGGCGAAATAGTGGCGCTACTAGGAGAGAATGGTGCAGGGAAGTCAACGTTAATTAAGGCGTTGACTGGCGTTTACCATCGCTCAACGGGGGAAATTATCCTCGATGGTATGGCGATTAATCCTGTCAATACGGCTCATGCTCAGTCATTGGGTATTGGCACGGTCTATCAAGAAGTCAATCTATTACCGAATCTGTCCGTTGCGGCAAATCTATTTATTGGCCGTGAGCCCACACGCTGGGGCATCGTGGATCAACATAAAATCCTGCACCAGGCCGAAGCACTTTTATTGAATTATGGACTGATGATCGATGTTAGCCATCCTCTTGGTAATTACTCCATCGCAGTGCAGCAAATTGTAGCTATCGCCAGAGCTATCGATCTTTCCGCTAAAGTTCTAATTCTTGATGAACCCGACTGCAAGCCTTGATGCAAAAGAAGTCGATATGCTACTGGATATATTGCGGAAGTTGCGCGACCGCGGAATCGGTATGGTATTTGTGACGCACTTTCTGGATCAGGTTTATCGCATTAGTGGACAGAATTACCGTTTTGCGTAATGGAAGATTAGTGGGGGCATTGCCTGCCGCAGAATTACCACGTATTGAATTAGTCCAAATGATGTTGGGGCACAGTTTTGATGAAACGTTATTGAAGCGTGGCGAACATAGTGACGTCTCAGGTGAGCCCATCGTGCAGTTTAAACACTATGGTCCGACGTGGCTCGATTAATGACTTCGAGCTTTCCGTGCGCCCGGGAGAAATTGTTGGCCTCGCTGGTCTGCTGGGGTCCGGCGGACAGAAACCGCGCAGCTGATATTTGGTATTAACGTGCCTGATGCCGGTGAAGCCAGAGTTGATGGCAAACAAGTTAGCATTCGCACACCGCGTGCAGCAGGAAAGCTCGGTTTTGGCTATTGCCCTGAGGATCGCAAGACTGACGGCATTGTCGGTGCGGCAACGGTACGCGAGAACATCATTCTGGCACTTCAGGCGCAACGTGGCTGGCTGAAACCCATTTCCTTACGTGAGCAAACCCGTATCCGCTGAAAAATTTATCAGCCTATTAGGGATTCCGTACGCCCAGTCCAGAGCAGGAAATTCAGTATCTATCGGGTGGGAATCAGCAAAAAGTCCTGCTATCGCGCTGGTTGGCAACAGAACCGCGCTTCTTGATTCTGGATGAGCCAACGCGAGGAATCGATGTCGGCGCGCATGCTGAGATCATTCGCTTGATCGAAAAATTGTGTGGAGCAGGGGATGGCGTTACTCGTGATCTCTTCTGATTGGAAGAACTGACCGGTTATGCGGATCGCATCATTGTGCTGCGCGACAGGCAGCACGTTGCGCATCTTGAACATAATGAGAGTCTCGGTTGCCGCAGTGATGCAGGGCAATCGCAGTACAAACGGGAAGGCAGCTGATGACAGACAATAACGTCAAACCTGCCAAAAAAGTCCGCTTAACGTTCACCAAAGGGGTGCCACAGCTTCTGGCGCTCGTTGCCATCTTGCTGATTGATAGCATGGTCGCGCCCAACTTCTTCTCCCTCCACATTCAGGATGGGCGCTTGTTCGGATAGCCTTATCGACATCCTTAACCGCGGTGCGCCCGTTGCGCTGCTGGGCATTAGGTATGACGTTATGTGATTGCCACTGGCGGAATCGATTTATCGGTTGGTGCGGGTAATGCGATTGCAGGCGCGCACGGCCGCAACGCTTACTGCTGCTGTCATGCCGCTTCCTTCTGTACTGCTGGCTTGCGCTATTGGTTGGTGCGTTGTGTGGGCTATGGGAACGGTTTTCTGGTTGGCGGTGTTACAGATTCAGCCGATTGTGG
>NZ_JACGFN010000005.1 GCF_016950255.1 Pectobacterium brasiliense
ACCGATATCCAGCTCAGCCAAATCGTCAACCTGACGCACCGCGCCCATAAACGACAATGCCTTCCACTCGTTTTGCGTCCGCCAGCCGGGCCGATTTCCGCGTTGATCAACGCGCGACGCACCGAGCCGCCGCCATCAACCAGAAGCACGCGCCCAAGGCCGTTCTCTTCAAGGAGATCGAACAGCAGGCCGTTATCCTCAAAACATTTCACCGTGGTGATCTTGCCACCAAATGAAGTACGCCCGCCAAAATTAGAGAACAGAGGCTCAACAACATTCACCTCTTCGTGGTAGATATCGCACAGTTCGGAAGTATCGTATTCATAGGATTAACGTCTGTTTGCCGCCGGAATCATGAGTATATCCCTTTCTGGCGGCTGTTGGCAAAATCATCAAATGGTTAAACTTGATGCGTATCAGTAAATACGCACCACTTTTCGCCCGCGCTCACTTTACCCGCACTAACTCAATATCACGCCAACGGCGAACAGAATGTTGGTCAGCAGCGCGCCTTTCACCGTTTTTTCCAGCATCGGACGCATACTGAATGCGCTGGTTTCACGCAGCACATAGCGCGCCTGCTGAATCAGCAACGGGAGCGCCAGAATAAAGAGCCAGCCCGCCAGGCTGTGCAGATAAAACGTGGCAAACAGACCGAGACAAACCGGTGCCAGCAACAGCAGCATCGTGTGATAGAAGCGCGCTTTTTCCGCACCAAGACGTACTGCCAGCGTGTTCTTTCCGCTGATGCGATCGTTGTCGATATCGCGCAGGTTGTTGATGTTCAGCACCGCCGTCGCCAACAGACCGCAGGCCGTCGCAGGCAGCATCACGATGCTGTCGAAATGGCCGGTTTGCAGATAATACGACCCCGCGACGCTGAGCCAGCCGAAAAAGATCAGCACTGAGATATCGCCGAGTCCGATATAGCCGTAGGGCTTGTTACCGACGGTATAGGTGATGGCGGCGAAAATCGCCAGCAGCCCCAGAATCAGGAAACCAAAGATATCCGCTGGCTTTTCACACGCCAGAATCACCAAGCTCACGCCGGAAATGATGGTGAGCACCACGGTCACGATTAGCGCATTGCGCAGCTGCGTCAGCGTAATCGCCCCGGTCTGGATGCCGCGCAACGGCCCGATGCGTTCCTCGGTATCGCTGCCTTTTATCGCATCCCCATAGTCGTTCGCCAGATTGGAAAGGATTTGCAGCAGTCCGGCGGTTAACAACGCCAGTAATGCTACGCCCGGTTTAAAGCTGCTATGCCAGCTCGCGATCGCCGAGCCGGTGGACGATGGACGCAAAAGCTAATGGCAACGTCTTTGGACGCAGGCTATCCAGCCAGGCTTTGGTTTTGCTGCTATGGGTCGATAAGGTCATGGTGTGCTTCAATTTTATTGACGATTCAATTGCGTGAATCATCCGTTTATAAACAAGAAAAGTCAGTGATGGCGGCGTCAGAAACAAAAGTGGGAGGCCAACGCCTCCCACTTTATCGTTAATCGTGCGATCCGCGAAAACGGATTATAAGATAAATCGACTCAGATCTTCATCTGCTACTAATTCATCCAGATGATTACGTACGTAATCTGCGTCAATGGTAACGCTTTGACCGTTCATTTCGCTGGCGTCGTAAGACACGTCTTCGATCAAACGCTCCATCACGGTATGCAGACGGCGTGCGCCGATATTTTCGGTGCTTTCGTTGACCTGCCAGGCGGCTTCGGCAATACGGCGGATACCATCGGCGGTGAACGAAATATTTACGCCTTCTGTCGCCATCAGCGCTTTGTACTGCTCGGTCAGCGAGGCGCTCGGTTCGGTCAGGATGCGCTCGAAATCTTCCGTGGTCAGCGCCTGCAACTCTACGCGAATCGGCAGACGCCCCTGCAATTCTGGAATCAGATCGGACGGGCTGGCAACCTGGAACGCACCGGACGCGATAAACAGGATGTGGTCAGTTTTGACCATGCCGTGTTTGGTGGACACGGTGCAACCTTCAACCAGCGGCAGCAGGTCGCGCTGAACGCCTTCACGGGACACATCCGGGCCGGAGCTTTCGCCACGCTTACAGATTTTGTCGATCTCATCGATGAACACGATACCGTGTTGCTCAACGGCTTCAATCGCCTGCTGTTTCAGCTCTTCCGGGTTCACCAGCTTGGCGGCTTCTTCTTCTATCAGCAGCTTGAAGGCATCTTTAATTTTGACCTTACGGGCTTTCTGCTTCTGTCCTGCCAGATTCTGGAACATGGACTGGAGCTGGTTGGTCATTTCTTCCATGCCTGGAGGAGCCATGATCTCTACGCCAACGGGGGCGGCTGCCAGATCGATCTCGATCTCTTTGTCGTCCAACTGGCCTTCACGCAGTTTCTTGCGGAATGCCTGACGTGCAGCGGAAGGTTCCTGCGTGCTTTCTGATTGTCCCCAGTTGTTTTTCGCCGGAGGAATCAGTACATCCAGAATGCGGTCTTCCGCCATCTCTTCCGCACGGAAGCGGTTTTTTTCGATGGACTGAAGGCGCACCATTTTGATCGCGGAATCCGTCAGATCGCGGATGATGGAGTCAACTTCTTTACCTACGTAGCCCACTTCGGTGAATTTAGTGGCTTCCACTTTGATGAACGGCGCATTGGCGAGCTTCGCCAGACGGCGAGCGATTTCGGTTTTACCGACGCCGGTCGGACCGATCATGAGAATATTTTTAGGCGTCACTTCATGACGAAGTGCTTCGTCCAACTGCATGCGGCGCCAGCGGTTACGCAGCGCGATGGAAACAGCGCGTTTCGCTTTATGCTGGCCGATGATATAGCTGTCGAGTTCGCTGACTATCTCGCGCGGGGTCATTTCAGACATAGTTGATCCTTACGCCTTGGAGGCTAATTCTTCTATCGTGTGGAACTGGTTGGTGTAGATACAGATGTCGCCAGCAATCCCCAGAGATTTCTCGACGATATCACGCGCACCCAGCTCGGTGTTTTCCAGTAAAGCACGCGCGGCAGCCTGTGCATAAGGACCGCCGGAACCAATCGCGATCAGATCGTTTTCAGGCTGCACGACATCACCATTACCGGTAATGATCAGCGAGGCATTTTCGTCCGCAACGGCTAACAGGGCTTCCAGCTTGCGTAGCATACGGTCAGTACGCCAGTCTTTCGCCAGCTCGACGGCAGCTTTCACCAGATGACCCTGATGTAATTCCAGCTTGCGCTCAAAAAGCTCAAAAAGGGTGAAGGCATCCGCCGTGCCGCCTGCGAAACCGGCGATGACGCGGTCATGGTAGAGACGACGCACTTTACGCACGTTGCCTTTCATCACGGTGTTGCCCAGAGTGGCTTGTCCATCACCGCCAATGACCACCTGGCCGTTGCGGCGTACGCTTACAATTGTTGTCACGAGTCAGTCCCCGTTTGAAGAAAAAGATCCCCGCATGATTCGGGGCACATTGAAGTTATAGATGGGGGAAGGCGTGGGGTTTTTCAACCCCCGCTGGCAAGAGGAATACAGTTTGATGCGCCCGCGCCCTTAAGACGTTGGATCATGCTATCTGCGGCAGCACGGTTGTTATAAGGCCCAAGCATAATACGGTTCCAGCCGCCGTTAGAGGTGATGCGGCTTTCGATACCGGCAAACGCCAGCTGTGCTCTGACCGATTCGGCAGGATCCATGGTTTTGAAGGAGCCACATTGGATCGCCCAGCGCTGGGTTTTCTCGGCTTTTGGCGCTTCAGGCTGTTTGACCGGCTGTTGCTTCGGTGCTTCCTGTTTTGCTGCTTCATGTCTCGGCACAACAGGTGTCGTTTGCGTGACCGCAGGTGCGCGTGTGGCGGGTTGCGTTGTTACGACAGGCGGCTGCTGCATCGATTGGGTCGGCGGCTTGATTGTCACCTGAGAGCGCGGAACCTGCGTCTGGTCGTTATACGGCACTTCGGAAAGCTGCGTTGGCTGACGACGCATATCAGACTGCATCTGTTCCAGCAGCTGGCGCTGTTCGTCCGTCAACTGCACTGGCGACTGAATTTCGCCACCCGCGGAAGGCTCCGTTGGCGTCGTGACGCCCAACTGACGATTTTCCAGTTCTTTGATGTAGCGCCAGCGTTCTTCCGGTTTGGGGGGCAGCCCGTTACCTTTGCCTGCATTCTGATGCGGCAGGACGGGTGAATCGTCCGGTTTATTATGGGCGATAAAGTACAGACCGCCCGCGAAGGTGACCAAAACGGCAACAGCGAGTGCGATCATCGTTTTGGACGCACCTGAAGCCTTGCCTTTTTTCCGGCTATTTGTCGTTTTCCGGCGCGTCCCTGATGAACGTCCCCGGCTCACGTAGTCTCTTTGTGCCACTGTCGTTTCGCTGTGAATTGATAGGTAAATAATATAATTAGGGGGTCATGTTACTGAACCCTCAAATATTTGACCAGCACCTGAAGTCTTAAAGCCTGTTACGGGCGTAATTCGGCGCGGCGACGCTGTCGCGTATGACCAGCTCACTGGACAACAGACGGGAACCGCTTTGTACCGTGTTACCTTGCAACTGCTCTAAGAGTAGCAGCATTGCCTCGCGTCCGATCTGATAACGAGGCTGGGCGACAGAAGTTAGAGGCGGCCAGCTGTACTGCGCCTGTTCGATATCATCGAAACCGATAATTGAGAGGTCGCGCGGGATATCCAGCCCCATCTTTCTGGCCTGCGCCAGCACGCCCAGCGCCATGAGATCGCTATGACAGAAGACTGCACTGGGCGGCTGAGGATGTTGCATCAGCGCAATCAGGCCGTTTATCCCGGTTTCGTAGGTGAAATCGCCCCGAAAGATATACTGATTATCGATAAGAATCCCGTTGCGGCGCAGGGCCTGAATATATCCCTGGAGGCGATATTGGCTCAGGTGCATGTGCTCTGGCCCCGCAATGCAGGCGATGCGTTGATGACCCGCCTGATACAGATAGTGTACGGCTTCAAAGGCGGCGGTCAGGTTATCGATATGCACGGTGGGTAGCGCCAGATCCGGTGAGAACTCATTCGCCATCACCATCGGCGGCAGATTACGCTGCTCTTCCTGGCCTGCGTCAAACGGCAGATTAGAGCCGAGTAACAGCATGCCGTCGATCTGTTTGGTAATAATCAGGTCGACAAAGGTTTTTTCTTTCTGATGCTGGTGAGCACAATCGCCAATCAACACCAGATAGCCGTGTTCGGCTGCCGTTTCCTCGATCCCGCGAAATATTTCGGAGAAATAAGGATCGCAGATATCCGGGACGATCGTCAGGATCGTGCGCGATTCGTTACGCTTGAGATTCCTGTTGAGTGCGTGAGGCGAATAGCCAACGGCGATGACAGCCTGCTCGACCTTCCTACGGGTGGTCGCAGAGACTTTCTCTGGGTTCATTAACGTTCGGGATACGGTCGCGGTGGAAACGCCCGCTTCATCCGCCACGTCTTTCATCGTCGCCGTGGTGACGCCTTTCTTCTGCTTCAACGCTTTTCTCCTTGCGTCAGCGTTAACTGGCGCTGACTGTCAGCAGAACGCCCCTGTCTACTGACTTTCTATGATTACGGGTAACGCTTTTTGGGGACGGTATGCCGATGGAACGGCGCTATACCTGAGTACACGATCTGACCTCAGTAAACGGCTGGCCTCAGCATACGGCCTACGCAGACAGTGATAACAGATTGAACGCAGGTTTTGTTGCTTAATTTGCACAGAAAGTGTGATGAATATCGTGTTCTCGACGCCGATCGCAAAAAATGAGTGGCAAGAAACCGAAATGGCGCTAACAGGAAGCGCTAACCGTCCGTGGGGTCGACATCCAGCATCCATTTCACTTTACGCGCCTGCGGCAGCGTGCCGATTAGCGTCAGCGATGTTCTGACCAGTTTCTGCAATAGCGCTCTGGAGGGGTGCTGTAGCAAGAGCTGCCAGCGGAAGCGTCCCGCACGTTTGGGTTGCAAAGCAGGGACTGGGCCCAGCAGCCAGAGTGATTCATCCCGCAGCGGGCTCGCCTCCAGCAAATTACGCAACTGCTGGAGGAATAATGCGGCCTGCTGATTATCGTGGTCGTCAGCGCGGAAGAGAATATGGCTGGTAAACGGCGGCAGAAAAACGCTTTTCCGTTCAGTCAGCGCCTGGCTGGCAAAGGCATCGTAGCCCTGTTGCAGCAGCGTTTGTAATAGCGGATGTTCCGGGTGGTGAGTTTGCAGCGCCACTTCGCCCGCCTTGCCTGCACGTCCTGCGCGACCCGCCACCTGAGTATAGAGCTGCGCAAAACGTTCGGCTGCGCGGAAGTCGGCAGAGAACAGCGAACCGTCCACGTCCAGCAGGGCCACCAGCGTCACGTCAGGGAAGTGATGCCCCTTTGCCAACATTTGTGTGCCGATGAGAAGACGTGCGCCGCCCTGCCTGACCTGCGAGAGCTGCTGCTCAAGCGCCCCTTTACGGCTGGTGGTATCACGATCGATGCGGGTGATCGGGACATCTGGAAAGATCGGCGCAAGGCTTTGTTCCAACTGCTCGGTACCCAGACCGACCGGCACCATATTGGTTGAGCCGCAGCCGGGGCACTGCTGTGGAACCGGACGCTGGCTGTCGCAGTGGTGGCAGCGCAGCATCCTCTGATGCTGGTGGTAGGTATAGTAGTGATCGCAGCGCTGACACTCGGCAATCCAGCCGCACTCGTGGCACATCACCACGGGGGCGAACCCGCGCCGATTAAGGAACAAGATAACCTGATTATCGTTCGTCAGATGGTGGCGGATGCGGGTAATCAACGGCTGAGATAACCCGGCCGTCAGCGGCAGCCCTTTCAGATCGATGACGTGCTGTTTGGCTAGCGAGGCATTGCCCGCTCGTTTGGTCAGATTCAAGCGTCGATACTTGCCGATCTGGACGTTATACAGCGTTTCCAGCGCGGGCGTCGCCGTCCCCATGACGATGGGAATGTCTTCTTCTCTGGCGCGGAACACCGCCAAATCACGGGCGTGATAGCGCCAGCCTTCCTGCTGTTTGTAGGAACTGTCGTGCTCTTCATCGATCACAATCAGCCCCAAACGGGCAAAGGGCGTAAATAACGCTGACCGCGTTCCGATGACGATGGCGGCTTCACCGCTGCGGGCACGTAGCCAGACTGCAAGGCGTTCGCTGTCGTTGAGTGCAGAGTGCAGCACATCCACCGGGGCGTTAAACCGTTCGCGGAAGCGGGCGATGGTTTGCGGCGTCAGGCCAATTTCCGGCACTAACACCAGCGCCTGTTTGCCCTGTGCCAGCACGTTTTCCAACACGCTGAGATAGACTTCGGTTTTGCCCGAGCCGGTGATACCTGCGAGCAGCCAGGCGGCAAAGTGGTTATCTTCGCTGCGGATCGCGCCGACGGCAGTAGCCTGTTCGGTATTCAAACGCAGTCGGTCGGTTGCCAAACTAAAACTTTGACGCCAGTCGTGAAGCGTTTGCTCTGCGGCCTGTAATTCGCACAGACCTTTGCTGCGTAGCGCCTGCAACGCCGTCTCCGTCAGCCCGATTTCGCTTACCTGATGGCGGTAAAGCGGCGACTGAAGTAGGGCCGCCAGCGCCTGCTGCTGTTTTGCGGCACGTTTGAGTGTGCTGAGCGGCGTCGCCCGACCCTGTTCGGTGGCAAACCACTGCCAGAGAGGAGCACGGTGTGCGGGTTTCCCCTGACGCAGGTAGGATCGGCAGCGCGTGGAACAGCACTTCGCCAATCGGATAGTGATAATACTCAACGGCCCACAGCAAGATGCGCCACAGGCTGGGGGGGAACAGCGGCTGCTCGTCCAGCACGTCATGCACGGGTTTTTAATTGTTCAAGCGGAAGTTCGCTGGTGTCGCTCAGCGCGGTAATAATGCCGATCGCTTTACGGTTACCAAAGGAGACGCTGACGCGCGCGCCGACCTGCGGAGTGATGCCTCCTGCGGGTAGCAAATAATCGAATGTACGTGCCAATGGCACGGGCAAAGCGACCTGAGCGACAGACATAACTTCTCCGTGATAGTCGACGTGATTTGTGCGGCGATCAATGACATAACCGAGGGGTCTGTATCATGCGCGACGCGGGGTGAAAATAACGCAAGGCGCTAGTGTACATGCTGCGAGGGATAATGTGTGGATGCGATTGCATCAGGGTAGCGGATTCTGTATGATCCGCCGCCATTGTGCCGTTTGCATAATGAAACTTACTTATACAACTTTCGTGTGGTGTCTGGCGGAACAGGGCTGGATAGCGACACGGCCTTAACTGAGGTTTCCCCATGAAAAAAGGTATTCACCCGAATTATTCTGCAGTTACTGTAACTTGCTCTTGCGGTAACGTGATCAAGACCCATTCTACCGTGGGTCGTGACCTGAACCTGGACGTTTGTGGCGAATGCCACCCGTTCTACCACCGGCAAACAACGTGATGTTGCAACTGGTGGCCGTGTTGACCGCTTCAACAAGCGTTTCTCCGTTCCAGGCGCTAAAAAATAAGTTCTACTGGCCAATTGGCATCGTCCCTTTTGGCATAGTAACTTTCTGCAAAGGCACCGACAGGTGCCTTTGTTGTTTCTGGTGTGTCAGTGCTATTTATCGGGAAGACGAGATTCGCTCTAATGCCGCCTGCGCGAGAAAACCTGAGCGGCTTTTAAATTCAGGATTACTCGCCACGCAACGGTCAATTCGGGTCAATCAGCGATTTAGGCAGCGTGACGTTAATTTTTTCTGAACCGCCCATTAAACGCGTCACATCGATATCAACAACCCGCCCACGTGTACCCGGCGTATTCTGCGCTTTTTGCCAATTTGCCTACTGACGACACGGTAGGAAACATCCTGACCCATCTCGATCAGCAGTTCGATATGTCCGGTAATCGCCTCTTTAGCATTCGCGATGGCATCGTCTAGCGTATCGCCTGCAGAAAAACAAGCCCGGTAGATCTGGCACTGTTACACCGTATGCGTGGGTATCGTCGCCTGCTTCAATTGCAATCGGAATAAAACATAATTAAAGCCTCTTCGAGTCAGCGATGAGTCATATTCCTGCTTGTTTCCTGATGCTTTTTACCGTGCCTATCGGTAAATCTTTCTTAGGGTGGGGG
The DNA here is from genome assembly GCF_016950255.1 of Pectobacterium brasiliense. Lineage (NCBI taxonomy): Bacteria > Pseudomonadati > Pseudomonadota > Gammaproteobacteria > Enterobacterales > Pectobacteriaceae > Pectobacterium > Pectobacterium brasiliense. The sequence goes on from NZ_JACGFN010000005.1 coordinate 9,079, forward strand.
ATTGTGACTAACCCCGCGTTTACTAGGATGCATAAAATGGTGGTGGCCTTCCGTTCACCTTATCAGTTCCCACCCCATCGGCCTTGATTTCTGCTATTAAACGTCCTGCTATCCATCCCTGCACCCCGCTGCCCTTTTAATACGATAAAAGATAACCCCAATAAACTCCAGCTGGCAATATTTTGAGTTATTGGAGTTATTTCATCCCTGCTGACGTTTTTACCAGCATCCCCAGAACGAAAATGCCGGCCCAAACCCTGCCGTAATAATCCCGATGGGTAATTCCTGTGGGTGCCAGTAGCTGTCGGGCTGAGCCAATCGCCGCCGCACAGCAGTACCGCAACCCAGCACGGCCGGTCAGCGGCAGAAGCTTCTTGTGCAGCACGCCCGCTCAGCGGCCGAGCCAGATGGGAATCATCAGGCCGATAAACCCCAATCACGCCAGTCAGCGCGCACTAACAGCGACGTGGCGAACGCGCAGCAGATGAAAATTTCCACCCGTACGCGAGACAGATTAACCCCCATTGAGGCTGCGGTTTGTCCGCCAGCCAGCAGCGCGTCGAGCGCACGCCAGCGCAGGGCGGTGAGGCCGAATAGCAGCAGAACGCTGAACACCGCAAAAGGTAACGTGTTCCAACGGCGCAAGGCCCAGCCCGCCCCAGCGACCAGAAAAAGAATCGAGCTGGCGGCCCGCTGATCGCCGGAAAACACCAAATAATTTGTCAGCGCGCCGAACAGAAATGAGATCGCCAATCCGCAGATGATGAGGCGCTCTGCGCGCCCCGCGCCTGTTGCCAGCAGAAACAGCCACGGTTACCGGCGACAGCCGATAAAGAGTCCGCCGCAGAAGGCCGCCATCGGCAGCGCCCAGTCACCGAGCTGCTCACCAAAGCGGGTGATG
>NZ_JACGFN010000006.1 GCF_016950255.1 Pectobacterium brasiliense
TAGTTTAACGGCTTTCACGACGCGTGGTAGGCTTCTGCCTCGGGTTTCACACACATCGCATGGCAGATTGCGGCCAATCAGTGCGCGATAACCGAAGGCACCCAGGACAGGCACCGATAATGGGGCCGAGACAGGAACCAGGAAAGTAAGGAAATTTCGCGTGCGCCGGTGAAGGCCACGTTGCCCCAGCCCGCCAGGAAAAGCGAACAGCTTAGGACCAAAGTCACGCGCCGGGTTAAGGGCGGAAGCCGGTCAGTGGTCCCATCGACGCACCGATAACAGCAATCAGAATACCGATCAGCAGGGGAGCGAGTGGCCCCGCCGTGGGATACCGTTGCCGTCGTCGGTCAGCCGCCAGAATCAGGCACATCAGGATGGCAGTGATGACGGTTTCAACCAGCAGCGCCTGCATGACGGAAATGTGTGGGTTCGGATACGTTGAGAAAATGCCCGCTAAATTCAGGCTCTCCGTACTGCCGCGCACCATATTGTTGGTTTGTTCAAAATCCACAAACAGATTGTAATACAGCCCGTAGACCAGTGCGGCGGCACAAAATGCCCCCGCAATCTGCGCCACAATGTAAGGCACCACTTTGCGTCCATCGAAGCAGGCAAACAGCCACAGGGCGATAGTGACGGCTGGGTTGAGGTGAGCGCCGGAAATGGCAGCAGTCAGATAGATTGCCATCGCAACCCCCAGACCCCAAATGATGCTGATCTCCCACTGTCCGAAGCTGGCTCCCGCCAGTTTCAAGGCGGCGACACAGCCGACACCGAAGAAAATCAGCAGGCCAGTGCCGAGAAATTCGGCGATACACTGGCCTTTTAGCGTTGAACGTTCTGCTTGGCTCATATTTTTTTCCTGCTGGGTAACGTACAGAGTGGTAGGTCTAAGGATACCGTGGGGGCATCCTCTGTTTTAAATGTATTTATGATGTGAATTTATCGTTAATGCTCGAAAACGAGAAATATCGAAATTAAAATGTGTGTTGTGCGTCAAGAAAATGAGCGTATTCGCTTATAAAATGACTCGCAGTGACTTTTCGCCCACGATTGATAGTAACGCTCAGGTTAAATTTATTAACACAATTGGAGTAATGGGGAAGCGAACAGGAGTAGTTTTCAGTTTACGCCGCTCATGTTTCCGTTTCGGCTGTCCGTTTTTTCAGTTTGTACTGCCTATTTTTCAGTTTGTACTGATAGTGTTACGTAAGAAAAGCTGCCACACTCGCGTAGTGGGGGATGTGCGCTAGACAGGTGGCGGTTGGCTACATACAATTTCGCTATGGTCTATCTTGCCAGCCGTCCCGCGGTCAGGATTATGTTTACGGGCGGATGGCGACACCGTTGGGTGTTGGTTACAGAGTCCGAAAGCCAGCGTTAACCGATCTTTGCCTTGTTGCGATTAAAAGGGGTTTGAAGAATGTCATTTGAAGTGTTTGAAAAGCTGGAAGCGAAAGTTCAGCAGGCGATTGATACCATCACGCTGTTGCAAATGGAAATTGAAGAGCTGAAAGAGCAGAACAACGCGTTGTCGCAGGATGTGCAGGCGGCAGCGGGTTCACGTGAAGCGCTGGTGCGCGAGAACGAGCAGTTGAAAGAAGAACAAGTGGTATGGCAAGAACGCCTGCGCGCGCTGTTAGGCAAAATGGAAGAAGTCTAATAGGACTTGCTGGCTCAGACGAAGGAACGGCTTATCGATTGAGCCAAATAAAAAAGGGCGTCTATCGCCCTTTTTTGTGCTGATGTCACCGCAATAAAAACGCGGGAATTCAACGATATTATTCAATATCCAGCGGGTCTTCCGCCAAAATAATACCGGTATTATCGGCATACAGATGGTCACCGGAGAAGAAGGTGACGCCACCGAAGTTGACGCGAATATCGCTCTCGCCGATGCCTTCGCTACCTGCGCCGACCGGAATTGCTGCCATCGCCTGAATACCGATATCCAGCTCAGCCAAATCGTCAACCTGACGCACCGCGCCATAAACGACAATGCCTTCCCACTCGTTTTGCGTCGCCAGCCGGGCGATTTCCGCGTTGATCAACGCGCGACGCACCGAGCCGCCGCCATCAACCAGAAGCACGCGCCCAAGGCCGTTCTCTTCAAGGAGATCGAACAGCAGGCCGTTATCCTCAAAACATTTCACCGTGGTGATCTTGCCACCAAATGAAGTACGCCCGCCAAAATTAGAGAACAGAGGCTCAACAACATTCACCTCTTCGTGGTAGATATCGCACAGTTCGGAAGTATCGTATTTCATAGGATTAACGTCTGTTTGCCGCCGGAATCATGAGTATATCCCTTTCTGGCGGCTGTTGGCAAAATCATCAAATGTTAACTTGATGCGTATCAGTAAATACGCACCACTTTTCGCCCGCGCTCACTTTACCCGCACTAACTCAATATCACGCCAACGGCGAACAGAATGTTGGTCAGCAGCGCGCCTTTCACCGTTTTTTCCAGCATCGGACGCATACTGAATGCGCTGGTTTCACGCAGCACATAGCGCGCCTGCTGAATCAGCAACGGGAGCGCCAGAATAAAGAGCCAGCCCGCCAGGCTGTGCAGATAAAACGTGGCAAACAGACCGAGACAAACCGGTGCCAGCAACAGCAGCATCGTGTGATAGAAGCGCGCTTTTTCCGCACCAAGACGTACTGCCAGCGTGTTCTTTCCGCTGATGCGATCGTTGTCGATATCGCGCAGGTTGTTGATGTTCAGCACCGCCGTCGCCAACAGACCGCAGGCCGTCGCAGGCAGCATCACGATGCTGTCGAAATGGCCGGTTTGCAGATAATACGACCCCGCGACGCTGAGCCAGCCGAAAAAGATCAGCACTGAGATATCGCCGAGTCCGATATAGCCGTAGGGCTTGTTACCGACGGTATAGGTGATGGCGGCGAAAATCGCCAGCAGCCCCAGAATCAGGAAACCAAAGATATCCGCTGGCTTTTCACACGCCAGAATCACCAAGCTCACGCCGGAAATGATGGTGAGCACCACGGTCACGATTAGCGCATTGCGCAGCTGCGTCAGCGTAATCGCCCCGGTCTGGATGCCGCGCAACGGCCCGATGCGTTCCTCGGTATCGCTGCCTTTTATCGCATCCCCATAGTCGTTCGCCAGATTGGAAAGGATTTGCAGCAGTCCGGCGGTTAACAACGCCAGTAATGCTACGCCCGGTTTAAAGCTGCTATGCCAGCTCGCGATCGCCGAGCCGGTGACGATGGACGCAAAAGCTAATGGCAACGTCTTTGGACGCAGGCTATCCAGCCAGGCTTTGGTTTTGCTGCTATGGGTCGATAAGGTCATGGTGTGCTTCAATTTTATTGACGATTCAATTGCGTGAATCATCCGTTTATAAACAAGAAAAGTCAGTGATGGCGGCGTCAGAAACAAAAGTGGGAGGCCAACGCCTCCCACTTTATCGTTAATCGTGCGATCCGCGAAAACGGATTATAAGATAAATCGACTCAGATCTTCATCTGCTACTAATTCATCCAGATGATTACGTACGTAATCTGCGTCAATGGTAACGCTTTGACCGTTCATTTCGCTGGCGTCGTAAGACACGTCTTCGATCAAACGCTCCATCACGGTATGCAGACGGCGTGCGCCGATATTTTCGGTGCTTTCGTTGACCTGCCAGGCGGCTTCGGCAATACGGCGGATACCATCGGCGGTGAACGAAATATTTACGCCTTCTGTCGCCATCAGCGCTTTGTACTGCTCGGTCAGCGAGGCGCTCGGTTCGGTCAGGATGCGCTCGAAATCTTCCGTGGTCAGCGCCTGCAACTCTACGCGAATCGGCAGACGCCCCTGCAATTCTGGAATCAGATCGGACGGGCTGGCAACCTGGAACGCACCGGACGCGATAAACAGGATGTGGTCAGTTTTGACCATGCCGTGTTTGGTGGACACGGTGCAACCTTCAACCAGCGGCAGCAGGTCGCGCTGAACGCCTTCACGGGACACATCCGGGCCGGAGCTTTCGCCACGCTTACAGATTTTGTCGATCTCATCGATGAACACGATACCGTGTTGCTCAACGGCTTCAATCGCCTGCTGTTTCAGCTCTTCCGGGTTCACCAGCTTGGCGGCTTCTTCTTCTATCAGCAGCTTGAAGGCATCTTTAATTTTGACCTTACGGGCTTTCTGCTTCTGTCCTGCCAGATTCTGGAACATGGACTGGAGCTGGTTGGTCATTTCTTCCATGCCTGGAGGAGCCATGATCTCTACGCCAACGGGGGCGGCTGCCAGATCGATCTCGATCTCTTTGTCGTCCAACTGGCCTTCACGCAGTTTCTTGCGGAATGCCTGACGTGCAGCGGAAGGTTCCTGCGTGCTTTCTGATTGTCCCCAGTTGTTTTTCGCCGGAGGAATCAGTACATCCAGAATGCGGTCTTCCGCCATCTCTTCCGCACGGAAGCGGTTTTTTTCGATGGACTGAAGGCGCACCATTTTGATCGCGGAATCCGTCAGATCGCGGATGATGGAGTCAACTTCTTTACCTACGTAGCCCACTTCGGTGAATTTAGTGGCTTCCACTTTGATGAACGGCGCATTGGCGAGCTTCGCCAGACGGCGAGCGATTTCGGTTTTACCGACGCCGGTCGGACCGATCATGAGAATATTTTTAGGCGTCACTTCATGACGAAGTGCTTCGTCCAACTGCATGCGGCGCCAGCGGTTACGCAGCGCGATGGAAACAGCGCGTTTCGCTTTATGCTGGCCGATGATATAGCTGTCGAGTTCGCTGACTATCTCGCGCGGGGTCATTTCAGACATAGTTGATCCTTACGCCTTGGAGGCTAATTCTTCTATCGTGTGGAACTGGTTGGTGTAGATACAGATGTCGCCAGCAATCCCCAGAGATTTCTCGACGATATCACGCGCACCCAGCTCGGTGTTTTCCAGTAAAGCACGCGCGGCAGCCTGTGCATAAGGACCGCCGGAACCAATCGCGATCAGATCGTTTTCAGGCTGCACGACATCACCATTACCGGTAATGATCAGCGAGGCATTTTCGTCCGCAACGGCTAACAGGGCTTCCAGCTTGCGTAGCATACGGTCAGTACGCCAGTCTTTCGCCAGCTCGACGGCAGCTTTCACCAGATGACCCTGATGTAATTCCAGCTTGCGCTCAAAAAGCTCAAAAAGGGTGAAGGCATCCGCCGTGCCGCCTGCGAAACCGGCGATGACGCGGTCATGGTAGAGACGACGCACTTTACGCACGTTGCCTTTCATCACGGTGTTGCCCAGAGTGGCTTGTCCATCACCGCCAATGACCACCTGGCCGTTGCGGCGTACGCTTACAATTGTTGTCACGAGTCAGTCCCCGTTTGAAGAAAAAGATCCCCGCATGATTCGGGGCACATTTGAAGTTATAGATGGGGGAAGGCGTGGGGTTTTTCAACCCCGCTGGCAAGAGGAATACAGTTTGATGCGCCCGCGCCCTTAAGACGTTGGATCATGCTATCTGCGGCAGCACGGTTGTTATAAGGCCCAAGCATAATACGGTTCCAGCCGCCGTTAGAGGTGATGCGGCTTTCGATACGGCAAACGCCAGCTGTGCTCTGACCGATTCGGCAGGATCCATGGTTTTGAAGGAGCCACATTGGATCGCCCAGCGCTGGGTTTTCTCGGCTTTTGGCGCTTCAGGCTGTTTGACCGGCTGTTGCTTTCGGTGCTTCCTGTTTTGCTGCTTCATGTCTCGGCACAACAGGTGGTCGTTTGCGTGACCGCAGGTGCGCGTGTGGCGGGTTGCGTTGTTACGAACAGGCGGCTGCTGCATCGATTGGGTCGGCGGCTTGATTGTCACCTGAGAGCGCGGAACCTGCGTCTGGTCGTTATACGGCACTTCGGAAAGCTGCGTTGGCTGACGACGCATATCAGACTGCATCTGTTCCAGCAGCTGGCGCTGTTCGTTCCGTCAACTGCACTGGCGACTGAATTCGCCACCCGCGGAAGGCTCCGTTGGCGTCCGTGACGCCCA
>NZ_JACGFN010000007.1 GCF_016950255.1 Pectobacterium brasiliense
GGTGAATACCGATGGCAAAACCTGGAGCGTCAATGTTCCGGGAGCGGTGCTTGCTGCTAACGGTGATGTCTCTGCGACGGTTACGACACGCGATACTGCAGGCAATGTCACCACCGCGAATACCAGCCACGCTTATGGTGTGGATACGGTGGCGCCAATTGCATCGATATCTATCGACAATATCACGTCGGATAACGTGATTAACGCGACCGAGTCCGGCCAGATCATTGCCGTGACCGGTCAGGTGGGTAATGAGGTCAAAGCGGGCGATGTGGTTACAGTCAAAGTCGGTAACGAGACCTACCAGACGACGGTGAATACCGATGGTAAAACCTGGAGCGTGAATGTTCCCGGTTCTGTGCTGGCTGCGAACGGTGATGTGAGTGCGACCGTCACCACCCGCGATACCGCCGGTAATGTCACCACTGCCAATACCAGTCACGCTTACGGCGTGGATACCGTTGCACCAGTTGCCTCAATTTCAATTGATGATGTCACCAGCGATAACGTGATTAATGCGACCGAGTCCGGCCAGACGATTGCCGTCACCGGTCAGGTCGGCAATGAAGTGAAAGCGGGCGATGCGATCACGGTTAAAGTCGGCACCGAAACCTACCAGACCACCGTCAATACCGATGGCAAAACCTGGAGCGTCAATGTTCCGGGAGCGGTGCTTGCTGCTAACGGTGATGTCTCTGCGACGGTTACGACACGCGATACCGCAGGCAATATCACCACCGCCAATACCAGCCACGCTTACGGCGTGGATACGGTTACGCCTGTTGCTTCAATTTCTATCGATAACGTCACGTCCGATAATGTCATCAATGCTTCCGAATCCGGTCAGACGATTGCGGTCACCGGTCAGGTGGGTAATGAAGTTAAAGCGGGCGATGCGATCACCGTTACCGTCGGCACGGAAACCTACCAGACGACGGTGAATACCGACGGTAAAACCTGGAGCGTCAATGTTCCCGGTTCTGTACTTGCTGCTAACGGCGATGTCTCAGCTTCGGTCACCACACGCGATACGGCAGGCAACGTCACGACTGCTAACACCACTCATACTTACGACGTGGACACCGTTGCGCCAGTGGCGTCTATCTCTATTGACGATGTTACGTCGGATAACGTGATCAATGTGACCGAATCGGGCCAGACCATTGCGGTGACGGGTCAGGTTGGCAACGAAGTCAAAGTGGGCGATGCGGTTACCGTCAAAGTCGGCACGGAAACGTACCAGACCACCGTCAATACCGACGGCAAGACCTGGAGCGTCAATGTTCCAGGATCGGTACTTGCTGCGAACGGTGATATCAGCGCGACCGTCACCACCCGCGATACCGCCGGTAATGTCACCACCGCGAACACCAGCCATGTTTACGGTGTCGATACCGTCGCGCCAGTCGCATCTATCTCTATTGATAATGTCACGTCCGACAATGTCATCAATACTTCCGAGTCCGGTCAGACGATAGCCGTCACCGGGCAGGTGGGCAATGAGGTTAAAGCGGGTGACGCGGTTACCGTGAAAGTCGGCACGGAAACGTACCAGACGACGGTGAATACCGATGGCAAGACCTGGAGCGTGAATGTGCCGGGATCGGTGCTGGCTGCTAACGGTGATATCTCCGCCAGCGTCACCACGCGTGATACCGCAGGCAACGCTACCACCGCCAACACCAGCCACGCTTACGGCGTGGATACGGTTGCGCCAGTCGCGTCGATCTTTATTGATAACGTCACGTCCGATAACGTGATCAATGTGACCGAATCGGGCCAGACCATTGCGGTGACGGGTCAGGTTGGCAACGAAGTCAAAGTGGGCGATGCGGTTACCGTCAAAGTCGGCACGGAAACGTACCAGACCACCGTCAATACCGACGGCAAGACGTGGAGCGTCAATGTTCCAGGATCGGTGCTGGCAGCCAATGGTGATGTGAGTGCGACGGTTACCACGCGTGATACCGCAGGCAATGTTACCACCGCCAATACCAGTCACGCTTACGGCGTGGATACGGTTGCGCCAGTTGCCTCGATCTCTATTGATAACGTCACGCCGGATAACGTGATCAATGCTACCGAATCCGGCGAGACAATCGTCGTCACCGGTAAAGTCGATAACGACGTGAAAGCCGGCGATGCAGTCACCGTTAAAGTGGGGGCCGAAACCTACCAGACCACTGTCAATGCTGACGGTAAAACCTGGAGCGTCAATGTGCCGGGAGCGGTGCTGGCAGCGAATAGTGATGTCAGCGCGACGGTCACCACGCGCGATACCGCAGGTAACGCCACTACCGTGAATACCAGTCACGCTTATGGTGTGGATACGGTTGCTCCCGTGGCGTCGATCGCTATCGACAATGTCACGTCAGATAACGTGATTAATGCTTCCGAATCGGGTCAGACGATAGCGGTCACCGGCAAGGTCGATAACGACGTGAAAGCAGGCGACGCGATCACGGTTAAAGTCGGCACCGAAACCTACCAGACCACCGTCAATACCGACGGCAAGACCTGGAGTGTCAATGTTCCGGGCGTTGTGCTGGCCGCTAATGGTGATATCTCGGCGACTGTCACTACGCGCGATACCGCAGGTAACGCCACTACCGCGAATACCAGTCACGCTTATGGTGTGGATACGGTTGCGCCAGTTGCGTCGATCTCTATTGATAACGTCACGTCCGATAACGTCATCAATGCCAGCGAGTCCGGTCAAACCATTGCCGTCACCGGTCAGGTCGGTAATGAAGTCAAAGCGGGCGACGCGGTTACCGTTAAAGTCGGTACCGAGACCTATCAGACGACCGTCAATACCGACGGCAAGACCTGGAGCGTCAATGTTCCAGGATCGGTACTTGCTGCTAACGGTGATATCAGCGCGACCGTCACCACCCGCGATACCGCCGGTAATGTCACGACTGCGAACACCAGCCACACTTACGGTGTCGATACGGTTGCGCCTGTTGCCTCAATTTCTATCGACAATGTTACGTCCGATAACGTCATTAATGCTACCGAGTCCGGTCAGACGATAGCGGTCACCGGTCAGGTGGGCAATGAAGTCAAAGCCGGTGATGCAGTCACCGTTAAAGTGGGTGCCGAAACCTACCAGACCACTGTCAATGCTGACGGTAAAACCTGGAGCGTCAATGTGCCGGGAGCGGTGCTGGCAGCGAATAGTGATGTCAGCGCTACGGTCACCACGCGCGATACCGCAGGTAACGCCACTACCGTGAATACCAGTCACGCTTATGGTGTGGATACGGTTGCGCCAGTTGCGTCGATCTCTATTGATAACGTCACGTCCGATAACGTCATCAATGCCAGCGAGTCCGGTCAAACCATTGCCGTCACCGGTCAGGTCGGTAATGAAGTCAAAGCGGGCGATGCGGTTACCGTAAAAGTCGGCACCGAGACTTACCAGACGACGGTGAATACCGATGGCAAGACCTGGAGCGTGAATGTTCCCGGTTCTGTGCTGGTAGCGAATGGCGATATCTCGGCGACGGTTACCACCCGCGATACGGCAGGCAACGCTACCACCGCCAACACCAGCCACGCCTACGGTGTCGATACGGTTGCGCCAGTCGCGTCAATCTCTATTGATAACGTCACGTCCGATAACGTGATTAACGCGGCCGAGTCCGGTCAGACGATTGCGGTGACGGGGAAAGTCGATAATGACGTTAAAGCGGGCGATGCGATCACCGTTACCGTTGGCACCGAAACCTATCAGACCACGGTGAATGCCGATGGCAAGACCTGGAGCGTCAATGTTCCCGGTTCTGTGCTGGCTGCGAACGGTGATGTGAGTGCGTCCGTTACTACTCGAGATA